>JBIIBU010000136.1:0-5266 GCA_044239235.1 Flavobacteriales bacterium | reverse complement strand
CGCTAGGTTTTTGTTGTCGACACCAGATTCACGAGATATCAAACCTATCGAAAACATGTTATTGCAGCTGTAGTCAAATTCAAGGAATACTGTATTTCCTGCTGTTAACACATGGTTTTGATCATCTTTAATTAGAAGTTTTACTTCTCCGGACTCTAATTTATAATAACCGCAACGGTCGCCTTCAAAAACAAGATCAGGATTATCTTCCATGCTTACTTCTGCTTGATTGCCCGACATGGAAACGATAGTAGGGGTGTTTCCATCAAAGTCTTTTTCTACAAAAAGTAAATTATCATAATACCCAAACGTTGGAACAATGGTGTCAAACTTGAGTGGTTGAATATTCATTTCCCTTCGTAAAAGGGATATTTGAGACGCATCGAGCTAAGTCCATTGCTTTTTATTCCTGCAAAGAAACTCATTGTTGTATTTCCGGAAGTGAGAACAGGAATTTTAGCGGGGAGATCATATACTCCAACAATTTGATTGTTGGCATATGCCCATACTTCTGTGATTTTATGGCTTTCTGATCCCTCGTTAATCTCCACTTGATAGTTGTAGTCCTCTATGATGATGTAACCAGGTTCCTGTTCATCAGGATTGATTACTTCACAAGACGACAAGCAAGCACCGAATAGGAGGAAAGGCAATAAAAATCTCATAAAATACAGTGGTTGGATAAGGCCGTGAAATTAGCAAAGGATTAACAATCTCACGAGGCCTATTAACGCAAACCTTCCGGTTTATTGTATGTACCTAGCCGAAAATCTAACTGCGATGTGTAATTAGTTGGACCTGAGTCTGTTTTGTTATTCTTCAAGTTGGAGCATGACCGATTGTTTCATTTTTTCGAGCACTAAAAGTGCCACTTCTAGGGCTCTAGTCCCCTGTTCTATGCTGACTTCGGTTGGCGAATCAGTGATAATAGCGTTAGCGAAAGCAGAAAGTTCGTCTCTAATTGCGTTGTTTTCTGTTATTGGAGGTTTGTCGAAAAGGATTTCCTTTTTTCCTTTTTCACCAAGATCGATAGTTACTGAGAATGGATCAACATCGCCCTCTACTTCGCGCATTCTAACAATTTCTGATTCTTTATTAAGGAAATCCACGGATATATATGCGTCTCTTTGAAAGAAACGGGATTTACGCATAGATTTTAAGGAAATACGACTCGCAGTTAGATTAGCTACACATCCATTATCTAGTTCAAGACGTGCATTTGCAATGTCGGGTGTGTCGCTCAATACCGCTACTCCGCTTGCAGAAACCTTTCTGACATTAGCCTTAGTCACCGCCAATACTATATCAATGTCATGAATCATAAGATCTAGCACTACCGAGACATCTGTTCCTCTCGGGTTAAACTGAGCTAGTCGATGCGTTTCGATGAATTTGGGATTGTGAAAATACTGTTGAACAGCTTTAAACGCGGGGTTGAATCGTTCTACATGACCAACTTGAGCTTTTATACCCGCCTCATTTGCCAATTTGATAAGCACCTTGGCCTCTTCCAGTGTCGTGGTCACTGGTTTTTCTATGAATACATGTTTGAAATTTCGAATTGCAGTAGCAGCGCATTCAAAATGGCTGACCGTTGGAGTTACAATGTCTACAACATCCACCGAATCAATCAATGACTGCATACTATGAAAAGGCATTAACTCAAATTGAGCTGCTGCTTCTTTGGCACTCTTAATACTAGGATCAAAAAATCCTACAAGCTCATATTGGTCGGGCAGTTCGCGGATACACTTCATGTGAATCTTTCCCAAATGACCTGCTCCTAATACTCCAATTCTCAATTTCATGTCTTCTTAACTTGCGGTGTACAAATTTTGGGAGAACGATTGTCTACAAAGCATCGTTGATTTTTACTTTTCAACATCGGAGGGCGAATGACGGTCTGATGTAGATTTGGAAACTTATGGAAGATAGTTACAGACACAAAGGATTGAGGAAGAAGCTCATTGCGGAGTTGGCAGATAAGGGTATTTCAGACACGAGAGTGCTGGAGGCCATGAACAAAGTGCCTCGCCACTTTTTCCTTTCAAGTGCTTTTTTGGAATTTGCATACGAAAACAAGGCTTTTCAGATAGGAGCCGGACAGACAATATCTCAGCCGTATACAGTAGCTTTTCAATCACAGCTGCTTGAAGTGGAAAAGGGAATGAAGGTTTTGGAGATAGGCACTGGAAGTGGCTATCAAACCGCCGTGCTTTGTGAAATGGGCGCAAAGGTTTATTCAATAGAAAGACAGAAATTGCTTCACGATAATGCGAAGTCCATTTTAAGTAAAATGGGCTATAAACCCAACTTGGTATATGGAGACGGTTACAAAGGGTTGCCTTCATTTGCTCCTTTTGACCGAGTGCTCATCACTTGCGCTGTTCCAGTTATACCAAACGAATTACTTATTCAAATGGGCGTTGGTGGTATGCTTGTGATGCCATTTGGGGAAGGCGAAGTGCAAGAAATGATGAGAATTAAAGAATTGCCCAACGGAGAATTTGACTCAGAAGTTCATGGAAAATTCTCGTTTGTGCCAATGCTTGAAAAGCGAAATTCTGCTCAGTAGTTTTTGTTGATAAAGGGTTCGTAAAACAGCTCCGAAACGGCTGTTTAAAAGGTGTTTTAGGGATATTCTAAAGCTACTTTTGAAATTGAAATGAAAAGGTCATTCCTAACTTTTTTCACCGCTTGTTTAATTAGCCATTTTTCGATTGCTCAATCGAAAGAAAGCACTGTGCGTGCTGACCAACAATTGGTGATTCATTATTATGAGCCAGCTCCAAAACAGAGCATTGATCGTCTTTCGCAAGTGCTTTCTGCATCTCTGTCGTTTTATATTGACGAGCATATCAGTATTTCAGAAGACAAACTAATTTGGAAAAAGAAGGAGTCAGAGATTTTGAAAGATCTAAATGGAATCGTCAAAAGCGCTGTGAAATATTACGATTACAAAGAGGTCAATTCATTCATCGGATTTAGCGATGAGGTAAAAGATCGAATTGAACTATTGGGGAGAATGGATTTCAAATCGCAGCAAGATTTCAGCAAGCAAATGACAGAGACTGAAATTCAAAGGAAGCGCTATTACTTTTTTCAAAAAGAGATCAATGATTTAAAATTGATGATTGATGTGGAAGTAGGAAACTTCAACAACGATAATCTTTTGGTTAAAACAGAGACAACATCAACTGTTGTTCCAGATGGCACGATTGACAGCCTCTTGCACGATTTAGAATACAACTCTGATAGCTTTCTCAAACCACACGATATCCAATTGAATGATGCCTCAATGACGCTTTTGTCTATTGAAGATCGAAGTTCGTTGGGGCCAGAACAGTCAACAGAATTGGGTTCTAGCGAATTTGAAAAAGCAATTCTGCAATTGCTTCAAACCAATACTGCACAGCTTTCTATGATGCAAATTCAAATTGATGAATTGAAATCAACACAAATAGCGATGCTTGAGCAACGTCAGAACGAAAGAAATCAGGAGTTGCAAATGCAGATTGATGATTTAAGAACTATGGTTGTTGAACTAGCCCGACTGAATACAGGAGATGCATTGGCATCAAATAGCGATACCTATTCTCCTGAGATTGGTGGCGCTGATGAGGAGATTAATTTACCTGAGTCTATTTCTATTCCATTCGAAAAAGGAAGTGTAAAACTAAGCACCGGAAGCAAGTTGGCTTTAAATGAAGTGGTAGATATTTTGGCTCGAAACCCTGGCTTGAAGTTGATGATAACTGGAATGGCCGATAAGTCGGGTAACGCTATGGACAACTTGGTGATTTCTCAAGAAAGAGCAAGCGAAGTGCGCAAATTTATGAGAGCTAGTGGACTTGCCGAATCTCGATTTGTGATGAAGTATTATGGTGATTCCAAATCGGAAGGTGAGGGGGCGAGCGATAGAAAAGTATTACTAGAATTTATTCGATAGAAAATGAAGATTATTTGCATTGGAAGAAATTACTCTGAGCATGCCAAAGAACTTGGAAATGCTTTGCCAGCGGAGCCTGTGTTTTTTTGTAAGCCGGATTCTGCAATTCTTCCAAGATCGAATCCATTATACATTCCGGAATGGACTAATGATTTGCACTATGAAGTGGAATTGATCGTAAAAATAGATCGCTTGGGAAAAAATATTGAAGCAGAATTTGCGGACAGATATTATTCTACTATAGGCTTAGGGATTGACTTTACGGCGCGTGATGTTCAGGAAGAGATGAAGAAGAAATCACTGCCATGGGAAAAAGCAAAAGCTTTTGATGGTAGTGCTGTTATATCTAAAGATTTTATTTCTTTGGAAGAATTAAGTGACCGAACGAATATTCGGTTTTCATTGAAAAAGAATGGTGAGGTAGTTCAGTCTGGACAGAGTTCAGACATGATATTTTCTTTCGATAAAATCATTGAAAACGTTTCGAAGTACATGACCTTGAAAATCGGTGATTTCATTTTTACAGGCACTCCTAGTGGTGTTGGTCCAGTAAAAATTGGAGATGTTCTTGAGGGTTATTTGGAAGAGAAGAAAATGTTCCGCGTGGTGATTAAATAGACTTCGAATTCATCACTCTTGTTTGAGTTCTGATTGACTCCTTGTGGAGTTGTTCTAAGTACTTTTCTATAAATTCTTCTGTGAGGCCCATTTCTCGTGCCCATTCAGAGCGAGATTTGACAACTTCTTTCCAGCGGTCTAGTTGGAGAATGGTAACATTGTTTTCTTTTTTAAATTCTCCGACTGCTTCTGCAATTTTCATTCTTTCACCAAGAAGACGAATAACTTCTTCGTCGATATGATCAATTTTTTTGCGTAGATCCGCAAGTTGATGTGTGAATACGGCGTTGTCGGTGTCGTTATTTCTCACATAGAGGCCTTCTAGAAGCTCAACTAATTTTTCAGGAGTGATTTGTTGTTTGGCGTCGCTCCATGCTTTATCCGGGTCGACATGGCTTTCTAGCATCAATCCATTCATTCCAAGGTCCATGGCTTTTTGCGCCACTGATAATAGAAGATCCCTGCGTCCACTAATGTGGCTAGGGTCGCAGAATATGGGGAGATTTGGGAATTGAGCTTTCAGTGCGATAGCGATTTCCCACATGGGTTTGTTTCTGTAGATAGATTCTCCATAATAAGAGAAACCTCTATGGATCGCGCCTAATCTAGTTATCCCCGCAGCGTTTATTCTTTCAATTGAACCAATCCAAAGTTGAAGATCGGGATTGATTGGATTTTTTACTAGTACTGGAATATCGA
>JBIIBU010000184.1:0-4300 GCA_044239235.1 Flavobacteriales bacterium | reverse complement strand
TTGCTGTCAATAAGTTTCAAGATGATTATTCGGATGGATTTAGGAAGAATAACTACAAGCACAAGAAGTTTATTCCAAAGAAAAAATTCAAAAAACATAAGTAATTCTTATGTCAGAGATTTTAGAGGGCATAAGTCATATCACTGATTTGGATGGATATGACCACATGCTTTTCCTGTTGGCGTTAAGCGCACCATTTCTAGAAAAAGACTACAAGAAGTTAATTTTCCTTGCCTCAGCATTTACGCTTGGGCACAGTCTGACATTAGCTGCGGCTGCTTTGGGAATTTTGAGATTTAATAGTTCCACTATTGAACTCCTAATTACTGTTACCATTGCAATCACTGCATTGCTAAATTTCCTTATTAAAGAATCAAGGGTTTATTGGTGGAACTACTTAATTGCTGCGGGGTTTGGATTAATACATGGAATGGGTTTTTCCTCTTTTTTTAGAATGATGTACTCTAATGATGAAGGGTGGCTTTGGAAATTGCTCAAGTTCAACATCGGAGTGGAGATTGGTCAGTTGTTTATTTTGGCAGTTATTATCGGAATTGGATATGTGGTTACGCGAGTGTTGAAGGTAAAAGCGATGTATTGGTCGTATGCGCTTTCCGGATTATCCTTAATTGTTGCAATTCGATTGATTTTTGATAACCTAAATCAATAATTAGCACGCTAAAAATTCTACCTTTGTCCCTGTGATTTATAAAGGATTAAAGAAGCTTTTTATCTTACCCATTCGAATTTACCAGTGGACAATTTCTCCTTTTTTGGGAAGCAATTGTAGATATTCTCCTACATGCAGCGCCTATGCAGTAGAAGCAATAGAAGAGTGGGGCCCATTGAAAGGAATGTGGCTTGGACTAAGGCGTATTTTAAAGTGCCATCCTTGGGGAGCTCAAGGATATGACCCCGTGCCTAAAAGGAAACCCGTAAATAAAAAATAAAACAGAATGAAAACATCAGTTAAAATTTTCTCTTTCTTTTTTGCAGTAGCAACTCTTGTAGCTTGCGCAGCTGCGGAAAGCGAGCAATTAAAAGAGGCTCGTACAATTCAAGAAGCAATGATGAAACAAAAGCACAATTTGGATTCAACATTGAACGTGAAAATGGATGAATTGGGAGCTCAAATAAGTGCTTTATCTTCGGATACAACATTGGCAACAGACTCTTTGAAAATCGCGACTTACGTAGAGGTGAAAAGTCAGTACTCGAGCTTAGAAAATTTGAAATCACAAATGTCTGACTGGTCTAGCAACATTAAAACGCTTCCTACTTTAGAGGAACTTTCTAGTGGTGCGGAAAATCCATTTGGAAAAGATGCTAAAGATCAAGACATCCTTGCAGGTATCAAAGCAAATCAATCTGCTTTTGAAGAGTTGAAATCACAAATTGAAACAGCAATCCAATAAAATGCTAAATCGTCCAAGGCGAAATCGCAAATCGGAAACTATAAGATCAATGGTAAGGGAAACAGAAGTTTCCCTTACCAGCTTAATGTATCCTCTATTCATGGTGGATGGAACGAGTAAGCAAATTCCGATAAATTCAATGCCAGGTATAAATAGATGGTCTTTGGATCTTTTGTTGAAGGAAATAGAGTCTTGTTTGGAATTAGGTGTTCAATCGTTTGTCTTGTTTCCTGCAGTCGAAGATTCTCTTAAAGATCAATTTGCTACGCATAGTTATGACCCCTCGAATTTTTATTTGAAGGCCATCCGTGAAATTAAAAAGCGATTTCCTGATGCTTGTATCATGAGTGATGTTGCTATGGATCCGTATAGTAGTGATGGTCATGACGGATTAGTGATAGACGGAAAGATAGTAAATGACGAAACCTTGCCCATATTGAGTGCAATGGCTGTCGCACAAGCAGAAGCAGGAATTGATATCATAGGGCCGAGTGATATGATGGATGGAAGAGTTGGAGCTATTCGGGAAGCTCTAGATAGCAATGGATTTACTGACACAAGCATTATGTCTTACACAGCAAAATATGCAAGTGCTTTTTATGGTCCTTTTAGAGAGGCTTTAGATTCGGCACCAAAGTCTGGCGATAAGAAGACCTACCAAATGGATCCAGCCAATAAGTGGGAGGCCATTCGTGAGGCTGAATTAGATTCAGTTGAAGGGGCAGACTTTTTAATGGTAAAACCTGCGTTGTGTTATTTGGATGTCATTCATTTGCTTAAAGAGCGATCTGAACTACCTATAAGTGCGTACAATGTAAGCGGAGAATATGCAATGTTGAAGGCTGCTGCTCAGAATGGATGGATTCAATACGAGCGAGCGATGCCTGAAATGTTGTTAAGTATAAAGCGAGCTGGTGCTGATATCATTCTTACTTATTTTGCCAAAGAATTTGGTGAAATGCGCAAGAAAGGGTTGGTTTAGAAAAGTAATTTTTCGATTTTCTTGAGATAAGGTTTAAAACTATGCCTTACTGATTTGAAGAGCTAATTCAGTAAATTCTTCGGAACTCAATTTTATTCTTTCTTTCGTAAAATTGAGATCACCAATGTGATTCATTGGAACTAGATGCATATGAGCATGCGGCACTTCAAGGCCAATTACAGCAACACCAATCTTAACGCAGGGTACGACAGTCTTTATCTTCGTAGCCACTTCTTTTGCAAACAAATTATATTCTGAGAGAATATCTGAATCAAGGTCGAAAAAGTAATCTACTTCCTTTTTTGGAATTACAAGGCAGTGACCTTTCGTAAGAGGCATTACATCTAAGAAAGCAAGGAACTTATCGTTTTCTGCTACTCTGTAACAAGGTATTTCTCCTGAAAGGATTTTGCTGAAAATAGTACTCATTAACGTGTAATATCTAGAACCTCTAATTTCAGAACACCCGCAGGAATTTTTACTTCAGTAATTTCTCCAACTTTCTTTCCAAGAAGGCCTTTGCCTATTGGTGAGTCAACAGATATTTTTTTATCAGCGAGGTTAGCTTCGTTTTCCGCTACTAGAGTGTATTCAACAACAGTGTTGTTGTTCAAGTTTTTGATTTTCACTTTTGAGAGAATGAAAACCTTAGAATTATCTAATTGAGACTCATCAACCAAGCGAGCATTAGCAACCAGATCCTCCATTTTGGCAATACGAGCCTCGAGAAGTCCTTGGGCTTCTTTGGCTGCATCATATTCAGCATTTTCAGACAAATCACCTTTATCTCTCGCTTCTGCTATTTGTTGTGAAATACGAGGACGCTCAATTGCTTTGAGATTGTGAAGCTCGTCTTTAAGTTTTTTAAGACCTTCTGCTGTGTAATAGGCAACGTGTGAAGCCATGGTAATGATCGATATAGTATTACTAAAAAAGAGAGAACCCCATTCAGGGGTTCTCTATTAAAACAAATATACGAAAAATTCAATTAAAGCGCGATGTGAACGCCAATACTGTGAACCCCGTTGAAAGGATTAGTTGTACGATAGCTATAGTCAAGTCCAATTCTGGTGTCATTAGCACCTACTGGAATTTCAACTGTTGCACCCATGCTTGGACCGGTAAATACAGTCGTTCTTTCATCATCATTGCCAATTCCATCTTCCCAAGTGTAACCTCCACGAAGGAAGAAACGCTCACGGAAACCGAATTGAAGTCCAAGACCAAACTGGTCTCTTGAGAATGAGTTCGATGTAAATTGTACATCAGAAGTCAATTTCATTTTTTCGTTGAAGATGAAATCGTAAGCAAAGCCTACGTTTACCAATGAAGGCATTTCATATTTCTCTGAACGTTGATCGATTGTCAATGAAGTACCGTTGGTTGGGATAGTAGCTGTTACGCTAAGACCGTCGCCACGATATCGCATTGGAGGCCCAACGTTGCGCAAAGCAATACCGAAACGCACATTGTCTTTTTCTCCAGTTACATAACGTATACCAGCGTCAAAAGAGAACCCTTGAGCTTTCACGTTGTAAATAGATTCAGAGATAAGGCGTACAGTCAATCCTCCGTAAATACTGTTTGAAAATCCTTTCGCATAAGAAAGGCCAATGTTGGTATAGTTAGGAGAGAATGTTCCAATACCACCTTCTGGTAATGATTCTTCGGTGATATCTAAATCACCAAAGTTCATATTGGTTACTGTCAAACCAAGTGCTCCAGTTTCACCAACGTGTTGGCTAAATCCGAAAGCATTTAATCTTATTCCAGTACCAACTAAATATTGACTATTACTAAAAACAAGTTCTGTTTTTCGAGTAAATGCCAATCCTGCAACGTTCAAGAAGGTAGCTTCGATACCATTGATTGAGGCCATAGAAGCGTTTGCCATTCCTGAGGA
>JBIIBU010000223.1:0-3703 GCA_044239235.1 Flavobacteriales bacterium | reverse complement strand
CCATGGGTTGATCAATAGATGACCAGCACCAGCTGAACCTGCACGGTCAGGGTTTCCTGCAAAAACAGTACTTGTAGAAACAAGTGCTGTAAGTATGATTAGAGTGAGCTTTTTCATAAGCATATATTCTGACTGTCTTTTGTCTTATTAGAAGTTATCCAAGTCGATTGGTCTCATTACACCAAACCATTTCAAGATCTTTTCGCCAACACCAGGAACATTCACGTGAATGATGTACGTGCCGCTTGCGATCGGAATGTTGTTTGCGTTTTTCAAATCCCAGTCAAGTGAAGTTAATGGATCACCTTTCTTGAATTGACGAACCAACGTACCATTCATATCATAAATAGTAACTGTACAAACAGTTGGTAGGTTAGTAATCTTAACTCTGTTATCAAGTTTACCAGTTTCATACGTGCTGAAAGCGTAGTATGGGTTAGGCACAACATTGATACAGTCAAGAACATCTACTAATGTTTCAGTGCTGTTGATTACAGGATTCAATCCGCGAGTAGAGAAGCTGTATACGTTTCTCCAGCCATTTACAGCACCATCTACTACATCCAAATCAGATTGGGTAGGTGAGTAGCGCTCGTAAGGTTTAGCTACACGAATACTTACACGAGCTTCATTAGGAATAATACCGTCTTCAATGCTTGCAAGAGGGAATTGTGGATTAACCAATGATGATCCTACCCATGTGCAACTGGCGAATACTTTCTTCCAATCTGTGTTGCTCATTCCGTCATCAGACATCACTGAATAAATGAATTCTCCTTGATCGTAACGTGGCATGAAGTCGTCATTATCTTCTTCGAAACGAAGGTTGCGGAATACATAGATCCAATGTTGTCCGCCGAACAATGGTTGTCCAGTTTGAGAGAAGAAATTGCTACTTGGATTCCAAACCATGTCGCGACCATTATCACCAGCCATCCATGAGTCTTCACCAAATGCCATATTCAAACGTTCGCCTGTGTTTACGTCAATTGCGTAACCTGGGAACCAACCCATACCTTCTGGCTGAGCGCCGTTCAATGTTCCTTCTGAATCGTTGTAACCATTGTCACCAGCCTTACGTCCGTATTTATCTACTGACGGTACTTTTCTTAAACGAGATTTAGAATAGTCATCTGCAGCAGCGAATCCTTGAGCTAGATCAGGGTTAGCCTGCATTTCAAGAACTGCGCAACGTGTCCATTTAGAGCGATCTGGTGTAAATACTACATCGATGCTATTTACATTTTGAATACGCACAAGCGGCTTCACTGTACCTGTAGCAAGAATACTATTTACAACTGGATCTGTATCGTTGAAGTTAGTAGCACTCACAAGTCCATAGGTTGGAGCAACTGGCACTAAATAAGTTCCTGCGTTTTCTTGAGAGAATGAAACTAGGCAATAAGGAGCCCAAGTTCCACCAATTACAGACTCATACGTTTGATCTGGGTCACTTGCTGGTGAGCCAGCTGGAGTATCCCAGTTGTAATCGGCAAAAACATTTTCCTCTGGTGTTCCACTGTCTGTTACACCTTCGGCACCTGCACGAATCCAGTTCAATTCTGTAGCACCCTCACCGTCTGGAATACCAATCATCCAAGGACGATCTGGATTATCGTAAGTAATGCTTGAAGAAAGTAATTCTGGATATAAAGCATTCGGACTGTCTATTGAAATTGAAGGCATTTCGTATTGTCCCCAATCTACAGAGATACCATAATCAATCAATACATCTTCGCTTGCAACACGGAAGCTCTTGTAGTGAGGTATCACTTCGCCAGTTTCCATGTTCACGATTTCCCATTTCAATGAATCAGGATCGTTTTCATCAAGATCAGCAGGACCATTAATTCTTAATTCAAATTCAGCGTCTTGAACGCGAAGTGGATCTACAACTTGAATCTTAACTGGTCCTTTGTTCGGTAAATAAGAAACTTCAGAACTACTGTATTCATTCAACAATGTAGCTTCAGTTTCAGGAGTTAAAACAAGGTCGTTATTAGCATTTCCTTTTCCTTCGATACGTGTTAGAACGATACCGTCACCGTAGTTGCTATTTTGAATAGTACCATTAGCTTCAGGAGAAACTTTATGAGGAATAGCCGCAATCACCTGAATCTCACCTGTTGGCGCTTTTCTTGAAGAAAGGAAAACTTTAGATTGACCGCTCTTAGATTCTGTGTTGTATTGCAAGTAGTTATTGTAACCGTATGCAATAGCCATGAAGTAATACGTCTTATGATTAACAAGCGTTTTAGCTCCTTGAGCGAAAGCATCTTCTTTGATTTGGAATGAACGCTGTAAGCCTTCATTTGCACCATTCACTTTAAGCGTAGGAATTACAAGGTTGTTATCAGCATCGAATTCATAGTTAACGATGTTGTCGATGTCGTTCTGAACGTCGCATTGTGCGATAAGACGAGCTTTGGTTACATCATTTAATTCATCAGAACTGATATCAGCATTAGCTAACTGATAAACCATATATCCTTCGAATTTGTATGAACGCTCATCCTCAGTGAAACTCAAGCCAAGTGATTCGATTTCTTCTGGAATAGCTGCATCAAATTCTGAATAACCTTCTAGATAGTTGTTACTGATAGTGGTCTCGTTGCTAAGCATAAGAATAAGTTCATTCTCAAGCTCGCGAACAGTTACATCTGGAGCGTCTGGACCAGAAACAAGTTCAAAGCAGTTATCAAACAAAGCTTGCGCTTTGTCATCGGCATCTTTCAAAAGTTCAACTGATGCGTATGGATCACCAGTACCACTGCGAGCCCAAACAACACCAACAGTAATGTTGTTGTAGTCACCTGGCTTCAATGTGAAAGGACCAGCAGACTGAATGAAACGACGGTCACCCGCAGGATTGCCTGCAGAAATCTCGTCCCAATCTGGAGCTTCTACGCCACCAGTACCCCAGTTAAGCGGGTCAGTGTCGCCAGGGAACATATATCCCGCATCGATATCAAGAACACCAGCTCCACTTACACCATTACCACCGTATTGCATGGTTTGGCCATTTTGCCAAATACCGCGCATGTAGTTGTAATAGTCAGGAGCATTGTCCGGGTCACCAAAGATTGGGTTTGAACCAATGTTATAGTAAACGAAACGGCGCATACCAAAACGTTCATTATCGATAATTGTATCGTTATAGCCAATACCAAGACCACGATAAGGAATACCATTGTTGGCTACAGCCTCATTGATATCTGAAGTAAGCGGATTTGCAATTCCATCCTCATCTTGGTAAGGACCTTCGAAGAAGTCAACACCTACCGCTGGAGGGTTAGAACCATAACCAGCAGAAGAAGATGTACTTTCATCTGTAGCATCACCATTATAGCAATACCCAAGACCTCGCTGAACGTCGCATCCTACAAAGTCATCGACAGATGTACCAAGGTCTGGGTCAACCCATGATCCGAAATAAGTTTCAGTCAATGTTTGTGAACCTTGGTTGATCAATACGTAGTTGTAGAATGTCATGTTATTGATCTCGTCATTGGTGGTGAAAGCAAATGCTTGCGCACGAATTTCCATACCAATTGGCTGACCTTGTGACTCCGAGTGAACGTTACCTTTATCGTTGAAGATCCAGAAATAAGTTTGGTCACCAAACAAAGGAACAACATCTTCACGACGACGAGCCGCACAATCGATTTCTTTTAAAAAGTCGTACCATGGATAGTCACCAGCA
>JBIIBU010000075.1:0-8027 GCA_044239235.1 Flavobacteriales bacterium | reverse complement strand
AATGTTATTGTTTCAGTTTCGATAACAACCGCTCTATTCATATTTCCGCTACCATCATCGGTAGCGCATTCAGCAGGAACATTTTCTGCAAATAGCCAATCCACTCCATTTACATATTTGAATGAAATCTCTTGACCTGATTCTACAAATACCAAAGCTTGATAAATTCCATTACCCGAATCTGAAAGAATATTGGCATTCAAATCCCAATTGTTGAAGGTTCCTACAACTCGAACACCGTCTGGACTCACTGTTTCATTTGACATGTCGACTTGAAACAATAACATCACTTGAATTGGGTCAACGCATTGAGCACAATCGCTGAAACATACTGGTCCAAAAACAGCGTTTGCATCTCCAATTTCGAGAGTTCTGCTAAAACCTCCGTTGTTGTCATCAATTCCACACTCAGACGGCACGGATTCAGCTTGAGCCCATTCAGAGCCATTGATAAATTTGAATTCCAAGGTTTGGTTTGATTCTACCTCATAAGTCAACTCATATATGCCTCCTCCCAAATCTGTCATCACGGTTCCATTTGGATTCCAGCCTTGAAAATTTCCTGCAACATGAACGCCTTGTGGGCTCACAATTTCATTGCTCATATCGACTTGAAATAGTACAGTTACAAAAGTAGGCTCAACAACTACCTCACAATTGGCGCATTCCCCAAAGCAGATAGGACCATAGGTGAAGTCTATAGCGCCTGTTTCTAACAGACGATTGTAACCACCAAAACCATCAGGAAGTCCGCAACTAGTGGGAACCACTTCAGATTGTGGCCAGTCTATTCCATTAATGAATTTGTAACTCAAGTTTGCCCATTCACTGGTTTCCAGAGTATATGAGTATAGACCATTTCCGATATCTTCCATCGCAGTAGTGGAGGGGTTCCAATTCTGGAAATTTCCAGCGATATGAACTCCATCTGGAGATACAGTTTGGTTACCCATATTTACGATGAACGTAATGAGATTAGTCTCCGTCGGTTCAACTGAAGGCTCGCATATATCGCAAGAGTTGAAGCAGTATATATCAAGTATTATATCTGCATCAATCACCTCTAAAGATCTATTGAAATTACCAGAACCATCATTAACAAAACAAGAGGTTGTGGCATTTTCAGACGTGTTCCAAGCGTTGCCATTCAAGAACTTGTATGAATAAGTGCCGGCTGCCAGATCAGTTGTGTAGGAATAGATTCCTTGCGCATCGCCGACCAGTTGGGTAGTTGATGGATTCCAACCTTGAAAGTTTCCTGCGATATGCACGCCGTCACCTGAAACGGTTTGACCGTTCATGTTAACCCGAAACGTTACAGAAAAGGAAAATGCAGAATTAGCAAGGAGCAAAGCCACTAGTGCAAGTAGATGTGTTCTCATTGTATTTGTTTGGTATTGGAATCAAATATATAAAGTGTAATTGATACACTAACATTTTTGTAACATATCTACATAATAAATCGCTTTATATTTGATTGCTACAATTGCAAGTATACTTTAAGACTCTCTTTTGAAAAGTAAAGCCTTTATTTCCATACTACTACTTCTGTTTTCATGGCATTTCACTTTTGCCCAAACCGACAGTACTATTATCGATATTACCGTAAATGGTAAAATCCGCGAGGGAAATGAACAACCAATCTCGAATGTCATTGTAATTAACAAACGTACGAAGTCGGGTTTTTTTGGAAAATCTGATGGCTCATTTAGCATTTCATGTCACAAAACAGATACGCTAACGATAACATCACTGGGCTACATTTCGCGAAATATCTGCTTTAAAGATTCAGCACAAAAAACAATATTTGATCCAGTCATATTTCTAGAAGAGAGGATATCGACATTGAATGTGGTTGAGATTTTTGCACCTCGCGATTTGGATCAGATTCAAAAAGACATTCAAGATTTGGGGTATAATGAAGACGATTACATGCTCAGTGGAATCAACGCAGTTGCCAGTCCAATTACATTTTTATATCAGCAATTCAGCAAAGTAGAAAGAAGTAAACGTCTTGTCAAACAAATGGACAACGAAGACAAGAAGCGCGACCTACTTAAAGAATTATTTCAACATTACGTCGACTATGAGATCATAGACTTAACGAATGAGGAGTTTGATGACTTTATTGATTTCTTGAATGTTTCAGATGAATTTATAAAGACTTCTTCTCAATACGATTTCTTGATTTTTGTGAAAGATCGTTTTACCGATTACAAGGTATTACGTCGTCAAAATAAATTCAAGGAGATTGATTACAACTTCGAAGAAGACTAAATTATCATTTAGTGAAAGAGCTGTTGATAGCATCCACAGCAATAACGCGGTCATTTCCAAGACTGCGGTCATATGAATAAACAATAATGTGATAATCATTTTCTGTTTCAGCGTGATTTCCTTCCGTCAGGCTGATGTCATTTTGAGAATGATACTGATCATTTAGAACGTATCGGTAATTATAGTAACCCTGTTTTATGAGAATTTTAGCTTCATAGGATTGTGTAGATTTATTATACGTACAATGAAAAATAGAGGAGTTAAAAGAAGACTCTTGACATTCTATAGAAATAGTAGCATCAGCAATTTCCGGTGATTTCAAAGTAAAATGAACATAGATATATTCTGCTTCTAAATATGAGTCATCGCCCAAATCATTTCGCACAAACAACTTTCCATTCAGATCAGGACTTGTCTGATAGGCTTTGGCTCCATTCAACTCGTCGGGCCTTAGATATGCATGCCACAAATCATCTTCCTGGCCTATGTTCTCAACTGAAGCGCTAGCGAATTTTACACTTTTAATCTCGAATGATCTCCATTCACTGCCTCCCACGAAATTATTCTTATCTCCATAATCGTAAACCAATTCTTCTGTCTTAACAAACTGCGGTTTAAGATTATGAATAGCATTATCCCATCTTCCGTTCTGAATAATAGACACGTTGATATCTTGTGAGGGTGAAAAAATTTGATAACCCGCATAGTTTATGGTGAAATCAATTTCTTGATTTTTAAATCTTTCAGAAACCATCGTGCTATTGTTTACATCTGCCACTATTTGAACTAAAGATTCGTAAATGACAATCCGAAAGGTTAAAGCGATGTTTTCGGAAGGCTCATCACCCTCATATATAACGATTGCATAATTCCCCGAGCGGGTAGGAGTGACCATTTCATTTGGAAAATTGAACTGATGATGCACATATTCAACCGTTGTATTAAAGGAGTAATCAACCTGCGTGATTTCCTGCTCCGGGAAACCTCGAATGAACTCGGAAGTGCTCAGCTCGGAAGGCTCCCATAAATGATCACAATGAAAAACCGCATAGTTATAAGTGTTCCTGGTAGTTCCCATTTCGTCAAAATGAAATTCCAAAGGAGTTAGATTGTACAGATCAATAAAAGGATAACCAGTAGGGTTTCCTTCAGGAAATACGGAAGGCGTGCGTATTCCGTCTTTAAAGACGCGGTTATCATAGTTCGCAGAACTTGTAAGACATAAAAAAAATAGAGGTAAGAAAAATATAATTAAACGTGCTTGGTTCATAAACTCGACCGATTCATTGGTTTTGTGCAAATATTGTTTCGAATATAGTAGCTAAGTTCGCGCCATGAAAATATCATATAGGTATATTTTATTCATTTGGGTAGCCCTTTTTTCTTTTTTCGCATGTAAAGAAAAGAAAAAGCCCATTCAAGGAAAAGAATATTCAGGGGTGTTTTTTGGTCAACCATATACAATCTCTGTTATAGGGGATACTATTGACTACAGGCCTCAAATTGACAGTATTCTCTACACAGCGGAGTATGCTTTTAATATAGCTGACACCACCAGTTTAATCTCACGGTTCAATAGGTTTAAAAGAACAGATTCATCATTCGTTTTTCAAGATAGTTCATTGTTTTTCGGCTTAGTCTATTCGCTAGCTGCCGATTTGAATGCAAAAACAAAGCAGTTTTATGATCCTTCAACTACGCCAATAAAAAGGGAGTGGATGATTGTAAGCTTTACAAAAAAAGCATTGGAACCAAATCTCGATTCTCTTTATCAATTCGTTGGGTTTGATCCCAGCAAAATTGATTTAAATGAAGTCTATACGGATGACCATAGATACGTTCAATCAAATTTGCGCAAGTCTGATCCTAGAACAGAATTAGACTTTTCTACTGTTGCAACAGCTTATGGTCTGCAATGTGTGGCCGATTTCTTCGCTTCCAAAGGAATAGCGCATTACAATATACATTGTGGTAATCATACAATAAATCATGGAGCTCTTATAGACTCTCTTACCACCGTTCCTCTTGGAATCTCCCAAGATGCGAATGATCAAAGAATTCGATTGCTTGACGGTGCTTTCACTTTTAAAACAGTAGTTGAAAAAAGGGGCATGATTGATCCAACGTATGGTTATCCTGTCGACAATGAATTGGTTTATGTCGGAGTGTATGCAAAGAGTCTTGCAGAGGCAGAGGCTTTTTCAGAAGCATTTATGATTATGGGCTTTGATCAAGCTTCTAAGTGGTATGAAGACAATCAAGATTCGAATATTCACAGTTTCATGCTCATTCAACGTGGAGATTCTATCACATCCGCTTCTACAGTTGGATTTGATGAATTGCTACTTCAGGCGGATAACCTAAAAACTGAAGAATAATGACAAGTTCACTGCCAATAATACTTGCTATTGAAAGCAGTTGCGATGAAACTTCTGCGGCTATTCTTATTGGTACACAGGTCAAGAGTAATATTATAGCTACCCAGAAAATTCACGAGAAATATGGTGGTGTTGTTCCTGAACTAGCTAGTAGAGCTCACCAGCAAAATATAGTTCCTGTCGTGCAGCAGGCAATCTCAGAGGCCGGCATCTCAATTAGTGAAATCAATGTAATTGCTTGTACCCAAGGCCCTGGTTTAATGGGAGCACTTCAAGTTGGGGTTTCGTATTCAAAAAGTTTGAGCATGGCCTTGAATGTGCCATTGATCCTTGTAAATCATATGCAGGCTCATGTTCTTGCTCATTTTATTTCAAGACAACAGGAGGATGGGACTCAAGCACTTCCGGAGTTTCCATTTTTGTGTTTAACAGTAAGTGGAGGACATACCCAAATCGTGCTTGTCAATTCTCCGCTAGAAATGAAAGTTGTAGGAAGTACAATTGATGATGCTGCCGGTGAAGCATTCGATAAAGCCTCGAAAGTGCTCGGGCTTGAATATCCTGGAGGCCCGCAAATAGATCGACTCTCGAAAAATGGAAACGCTTCGAAATTCACTTTTACAATTCCCACCACTCCTGATTTGAGCTATAGTTTTAGTGGATTAAAGACATCCCTTTTATATCTCGTTAGGGATGAAAAAGTAAAGGACCCTAATTTTGTCGAAAACAATTTAGAAGATCTCTGCGCTTCCTATCAAGCTACCATTGTGAAGTATTTGCTTAAAAAATTCAGTGCTGCAATTAACATATGCAAGCCAAAGTCAATCGCTTTGGCGGGGGGTGTGAGCGCAAACTCTCTTTTACGTCATGAGTTTGAAAAATTATCGAAAGAAAAAGGGGTGGGT
Organism: Flavobacteriales bacterium; assembly: GCA_044239235.1. Lineage (GTDB taxonomy): Bacteria > Bacteroidota > Bacteroidia > Flavobacteriales_D > Sanyastnellaceae > JAIXWP01. The sequence goes on along the minus strand of JBIIBU010000075.1, from coordinate 2,467 downwards.
TGCTTCATTCCACCGTTCGAATTTACCACCGATAATGCAGCTATGATTGGTTCGAGCGCATACTTTTTATATGAAAAAAAGCAATTCGCGCTTCTATCCGACCCTCCTTCAGCAAGATTAACTATAGATTAAACCTTTGAATATTGATTTTGTCATTAAGGTAATTTATTAGATTCGTATACCTTAATTTCAAATTGACTATGGGAATATTCTCTAACAGCGCTTTCTCGCGCAGTTGGATGATTCGGTTATCAGAATCATTCAAAGAGGTTGATTTGCCTTTTGCGAGCGAAATTGTGCTCGAAAAAATAGTCGATATTATTCGCACGGAATCATCACTTAAAATTAGTGACATTCGATTTTCGCTGGACTCGATAATAGAAAAGAACTACAAAACAACTGTTCATGGTAGTCATATCCTTGGAATGGGTTTTACAATTCGAATTGTTCGGATTTCAGAATATGAGTGCAAAGTTCTTTTGATGTTCTGCGATAAGGATTTGAAGAGAATAGAAGATATTGAGAAGGAGTTTGTGGCGCTATTGAAAAAAAGAGAGGGGATTCATTGAATCCCCTCTTTCTTTTATTTTTCTATTATAATCTTTCTCTTTATTGTCGTGACTTGGTCGTCGATTTGTACCAAATAGAGCCCGTTAGATAAACTACTAGGTAAATCAATTCTGATTGCAGAGCCATCATAATTTACGATTTTCTTTGTAAATACAACTTTACCCATTTGATCAATAATTGAGATCCAAACATTCTCTGAAAGATCTATCAATGGTAGAATATTAATTTCTGAATTAGCTGGATTAGGATATAGTTCCAGATCTGTTGAAGGTTCTTCTGAAATCATAATTTCATTTTCCTCTAGTCCTAGAACCATTCCGGCTGAACCAATCATCTGAACACATTGGGATGGTCCGTAATGTGAAGGAGGATTATTTCCAAAAACAGCACTAACCCGAACATTATAAACACCTCCCTGAACAAATCCATTTGACGGTCTTAGCTGCAGGAATTTCGAGTTTATCGTTTGTACCACAACCGGAAGTTGCGGAATATCAACTCTTGTTACTTCCCAAGCATATACCGACGCACCGCAAACTGCAGGGGTTAATTGAATGTAACTGAACATTTGTTTGGTATTCGGACATTGGTCATTCGTTCTCAAACCTGGAAGATTTGGCGATCCCAAGTTCAAATCACAAACTGATGATCCCGCTACAGTAATAAATTCTGGTTGTGCCAAACCATTAGCTAACTGATAAACAGCATCAATTGAAACATCATATGAATGTTCGTATTGCAATCCTGGCACATTAGTAAGCGGTAGAATTGTTGAACCATATTTCGTTACACTAATCTCACTTCCACCGTCTAAAGGTGTAAAATGGAATACATAAGCATAAGCACCAACATAATTGGCTTTGTACCAATCACAGAGTGAAAAATTAGGACCAGGATAATCACACATAGTTTGCTGTAGTTTCGAAATACAAAGCGAGAAAGTACCTATCCCTTGATTTGAATTAAAGTTTCGAATTGCAACGAAGTACTGATTTCCAGTAATAAGTCCTCCAAAATTCAAAATTTCATTACCCAATCCACTATTTATATCTTCACTATTAATAAGGTCTCCGTTTGAGTCTTGAAGTTCAATTACAATATTGTTTTGAGCTGAAATCACTTGAATTCTCACGCCAGGAGTTAAGGCAGTAAATGAATACCAAAGGTCTTCACCTGTCACGCATGCGATAAGTGATTCAGAAGATGGTGATGCATTTGCAAGATCACCCGTTACTGCTCCATTGCATGAATACAATGTACCGACTGTAACAGTCTGTGCAGCGCTTGGAGAGTCATTGGAAGCATATGTTATTCCGCATCCCTCATCCAATAACCCATCACAGTCGTCATTTATTCCATTGCAAGTTTCTGTTGCTCCAGGATTTATAGCTGAGCTGTTATCATTACAATCGGTAGAGTTAGAAACATAACCAGCAGGAGCAGAGCACGCTTGGATTGTTTGCGCTGCGTTTCCATAAGTATCGCCATCAAGGTCAAGGTAGAATGTTAATTGAACTCCTTCGTCTATTGAAGTGTCACAGTCATCATCTATGGAATTACAAGTTTCTGTAGCTCCCGGATTTATAGCTGAGCTGTTATCATTACAATCGGTAGAGTTAGAAACATAGCCAGCAGGAGCAGAGCACGCTTGGATTGTTTGCGCTGCATTGCCATATGTATCACCATCAAGGTCACGATAGAATGTTAATTGAACTCCTTCGTCTATTGAAGTGTCACAGTCATCATCTATGGAATTACAAGTTTCTACAGCTCCCGGACGAACCGCTGCATTGTTGTCATTACAATCGGTAGAGTTAGAAACATAGCCAGCAGGAGCAGAGCACGCTTGGATTGTTTGCGCTGCATTGCCATATGTATCACCATCAAGGTCACGATA
>JBIIBU010000119.1:0-5946 GCA_044239235.1 Flavobacteriales bacterium | reverse complement strand
AAGATTTTGCAATGTTTCATTCAATTCTGAATTCGCCACTTCCAAATCTTGCGTTCTCTCTTGAACCTTCATCTCGAGCTGAACATTTTGTTCTTCGATAAGTTGTTGGTTTTCCGACATCACTTGAATCATCTTATGCTGAGAATCTTCTTTTTCCTTTTTGAATTGGTTAATTCTATCTGCAAGTGCGAAAGAGAGCAACACCGTTTCTAGCGCGCTACCAATCGGCAATGCGTAATTGGTGAGATTATCGAATGGTAGCACCCCAAAGTTTTTCAACGCAAATAAAGTCACCCCAGTCAAGAAGATTACCCACGCCACCAAGAAGAAAGTAGCAGGACGGTATTTATTGCGAACAGCCACAATTGCAGAGTACACGAGAATAAGGGCTGAGGCTGCATTGAAGTCTATCAATACATAACAAAGATTCAAATATGGAGTGAAAGCCAAAACCAAAACCACCATGTAGATGATCAAATAACCAATGAGCATTTTGTCAATCCTTGGCGTAAATCGTTTCGTTTGAATGAAATTTCTAGAAAATAGCACAGTTGCAATTCCGCTGAGAACTGGAATTATTATGGATGCTATCATAGCGCCTTTTGTAGCATCAGGCCACAAATACTTCGACGCAAATCCATTCAATACTATCTGAGTTAAACCGACAGTAAGGATATAGAATACGTAGTACAGATAAACTTTATCTCGAACTGTTATCCATACAAAAAGATTATATATGAGCATTACCAAAATCCATCCCATGTAATAGCCATAGAAAAGTTCTTTGCGAGATTGTTCTGCATTGATAAATTTCTCTTTACCAATCTTGAGAGGTAAAAGCAATTGTTCGCCTGTTTTGATTCGAGCGATGAAGTCGACCTTTTGTCCAGGCTTGATGAACATTTGGAAATTCACGGCCGGGTGCTCGGAGCCGCGCTCGTTATAAGATAAGTGTTCGCCTGATGAAACGATTTTTCGGGTGCTTTTACCCAAATGATAAATATCTATTTCATCAATTGCCGTGTTATCAAGGTAACCATATAAAAAGAATTCTTGTGACTCGTTAACGATGGAAAATTTGACAAAAACAGAATTCTCCTTTGCGCCAAAATTGGGAACTTTTGCCGGTAGCAATTCAAACTCCGAAGAGCTAGAAATCACATCAATATCAGTAGACGAACCCGTGTAGACCTGATACTGATTAAGCATTAGGTTCTCACCTTTAAAAACATTCACCTGTGCGGAAAGCCCTATAGGTAGGGCAGTTGCAAGAAGTAATAAAATGAAAACACTACATTTCTTAGCGTAACTTAAGATCGTAGTGCACTTCAATAGGGTTGGATTTACCGACATTCTCAGACGTTATTTGTGCAGGCATTGTACGCAGATTGAAGATAAAGGTTCTCTCTGCATCACTTGCTTCATTCATAGCCTTCACATCGTCTTGGAAAGTAACAATAGCCACTTGCTTTTCGCTTGGATAAGGCAGTACGCCGTTTTCTCCCAGATGAGGAACCTTTCTAAATCCAAAATTTCCAGCCATACGATAAGTGTATGGGGAACAAAGTGCAAACATAGATTTGATCTCTAGAAAACCAGCAATAGCGAAGGCGCAACGAATGCTGTAGGTGCTACCTATTCCCATTCCTGCCACGACCGAACTATTCCATAGTCCACAAATTTCTGCTGTTCCTTCTTTTCTAAGATCTTTTACCAATTCATAAATACGAGGCTCCATGTGACCGATAGCGCTTTCGAGAGGGAGAGGAGTCTGAGGAGTGGATATTTGAATTCGAGACCCGCCATATGACTGTGTGCCATCCAGGGATTCGATAAGTATAACATAACTAAAAGGATCGTCAAACCAAATTGGATCTGCGCTGGTAAGTTTCAATCCAAACGCGGCTAGAACTTCTGAGTGCCCCTGATGAAAACGCACACTGCCCTCGAGATCATCGCACGCGCGGAAAGCTCGGATACGAATCTTATCCGGCTTCTCGACGACTCTAGTCTGTTCGAGCAGTTTATTTACTAATAATTGACGGGACATCGACATATGTTCTCGACGATTTAATACCTTGATTTAATAATATCATTCGTGCGGCCATTGCCACTATAGCTCCACCAAAAATTACATCTGTTGCCAATTGCGGCCATGTTGTAATTGTCTTTCCAATTTCACCTAGCGAGAATTTACCTTGCTCAGATACTTTGGATAAATCAATACATTGAAACAATACTTCCCTTTTCTGCTCTTCCGTAAATTCATCCAGCTCCAACAATTCATTGCTCACCAAACCATGCAGAATCGGATATTCTCGATCCAAATCAAAACGCTCAACATCTAGTATACTTCTATCACTTGTATCCATCACCACCGGTATACCTAGCTTTGCGCATTGCTTTCTCAACTTGATCTTCACATCCGAACTATCACACTCTTCAACGAGTAAATCCAACCCTCCATTTCCCTGCAAAAAATCATCAATGGTTTGATTGGTAATTCCTTTATCATAAAAAACCACTTTGAGAAAAGGATCAATCTCCGCAATTTCACGCTTCACAATTTCACCCTTCAAAATGCCTAGCTCATGCACTCCGGCGCGAACACGGTTCATGTTGCTCAATTCTAAACTATCGAAATCAGCTATGCGCAGTTCGCCACCAATTCTTTCCATGGCCAACGCCATCACGGCAGACTGACCTACACTCAATCCTACTACCCCAATCTTTTTCTTTCTCAATTCTGCCTGTTCTTCCAGCGTAATCTTGTATGCGTTACGAATGGTTCTAACTCTTATAAAATCCTCTTCATCCAACAAGTGAACTAAAGTGTCTTTCCATGGATAATAAATCCAAACTCCAAATTCACTTAAACTCCTTCCATTCAATTTGAAAGAAATATTATCCTGATAATCCAATTCACTTAGCGGTACTGATGGATTTTCCAACTTGATTAAATCCTTCAACTGCGACTCAATCTCATCCAACACGACGCAGTTAGGCCGCTCGTGTAATAAGACCTCCAGAGCTTTACAATCCTCAGGATTCGACATTCTAAAGAAAGAATGCTCATCGCGATTTTTCTCTGACTTCATCCGATTGCTTAATACGGCTGTTAGGTGTGCAGTCATCTAAAAAATAGGCAGTTTTAGAAAATATAAACTTACGTTGAGACTAGAAGTGCTATTTCAGCACAACATATGTTTATCAACATTCACTAGTGAACACTGTTAATAAAATCCACCTTATATTTGAGGGATGACTGCAGATGGGAAAAGACAGGACGACACTATCATTCTGAGCTATAAGACTTTAGGCTCGGGCAACGAAACCATTTTAGCATTCCATGGCTTTGGGCATCCCAAAGAAGACTTCGCGATGATTGAACCTTTCCTATCTGGAAATGAGCGAATTATAGCCATAGACCTCTTCGGACACGGACAAGCTGTGTTTCCTGAATCCCGCATGAAAAACGATCCAATCTCAAAGAATGAATGGAAATCTCTCATTGAAGAAATTTTAATTCAAGAGAAGGTTACCAAATTTCATCTGATGGGCTACAGCTTGGGAGGAAGGATGGCCCTTGTTACTTTCGAAATGTTCAAAGACCGGATAAATTCCGTATTTCTTTTTTCGCCAGATGGACTTCATAAAACGCCTTCATTCGCATTTGCCAATGAATCGAAAATTGGTCGAGCCTTATTTCGAATAGGAATTAAGCATTATCCAAAATTAAAACCCGTGGTCAAACTTCTTCACGATTTATATCTCGTTCCTCGTTCAAAGGCACGATTTATTATTCGTCAAATGGAAAGCCCTACTCGAATTGAAATGGCTAGATATGTCTGGAGCGCTTTGTCAATATGCTGGCCAGACTTAGATAAAATCTTCGATAATCAGACTAAACAAATTCAAGTCGTTGTGCTATTCGGGAAATATGACCCGCTGATAAAGCCTTCTTATGGTAATGTGCTTGACAAATATCCCATGCACAATATCAATAGATTTATCCTACCCATTGGACACAGAACAATCTCACGAGAAGGTTTTGAAGTCTTGACAAATGAGGGCTACTGGCCTATTTAATCTTCCATTACCGTTGGATCACCAACATACCGGCGCCATTTTTCCAAGATCTGTAGCATATCAGCAGGCAAATCTTTCCTGAAAGACAACCACTCTCCTGTGACAGGGTGATTGAATTCCAAAGTCCTTGCATGCAGTGCTTGACGAGGTAATATCTGGAAACAGTTTTCAATAAACTGTTTGTATTTGCTGAATGTCGTTCCTTTTAATACTTTATTTCCTCCATACTCAGGGTCACCGAATAGGGTATGACCAATATGCTTCATATGCACACGGATCTGATGAGTCCTTCCTGTTTCAAGCTTACATTCTACCAATGTCACATAACCATAACGCTCAAGGACCTTGTAATGCGTTACAGCATGCTTTCCTTGGCTACCATCTGGATACACTGTAAAAACTTTTCTATCATGAGCGCTTCGGCCCGTATGACCAATCACTGTTCCATCGGCCTCTACATCGCCCCACACAAGAGCAACATAACGACGTTCGATAGTGCGATCATAAAATTGTTTTGACAAATGAGTAAGCGCATGATCATTCTTAGCTATGACCATTACACCTGTAGTCAATTTATCAAGTCGATGAACTAATCCTGGACGATTCGATCCATGTTGTTCATTGGTCGGCAAATTCTCGAAATGAAACATCAATGCATTGATCAATGTCCCTGTATAATTGCCGTGACCTGGATGAACGACTATTCCGGCTTGCTTATTCAAGACTATAACGTCATCGTCTTCATATAGAATTTCAATTGGAATATCCTCAGGAATCAATTCGATTTCCCTTACTGGGTAAGGCATTTCAATCGTAATAACATCCTTTGGTTTGATCTTATAGCTGCTCTTCGCAGGCACTCCATTGACACGCACGAAGTCATTATCACACGCATCTTGAATACGCGATCGAGACGTTTTTTCTAAACGATCTACTAGGAATTTATCCAACCGCACAAGGCCTTGTCCGCCGTCTGCAACGATTCTATGATGCTCGAATAATTCGTCATCATTCTCTATCTCCGCACTTTCGTCTTCTTTCATTTTGAACTAGCGAACGATAAGCTTGTCGCGAAGCAATACTGAAGTTTCTGTCTTTACATTTATGAAATAAGTACCAGAAACCAAACCATTTAAAGAATATTGAACTACCTCGTTACCGAATAAACGTTCGGTTTTTGCAAGTCGTCCAGAAATATCATAAATCTCAATCAATACTTTCTCATTCAAAGGCAAACCTGCAAGTGTGATTTGTTCTTCCGCTGGATTAGGGAACATCCGGATTGCATTCTTCGAAAGTTCTTCAACACCAACAGGACCGGTCTTTCCAGAGCGGAACACTGGTCGAACCATTACAGAACCGGTAACTTCAGAAAGTTGCCAATTTCCATTTGGTAATTGAAAAAACAAGCGACCTGTATTGTTATCAATGTTCTTATCATTACCCACATTATAAAGCACATTATTGCTTTGCACCCAACCTACGTAAATTGTTCCAGATACAGGAAGTGGATTATCGTAAGCATAATACGTAAATACATCATAACCGTCGTGATAATACTCTGGTGTATAAGAATTAAAATTCTCTACGATCTGCGAGCCTGGTGAACCAGAATTGTCAGCCCAAACACGAAGCAAGAATGGATCAAGCGAATTGTCATTTCCGTAAGGCGTCCAGTTGATCAATAGACCATAGAGCGTATCCTCAATGGCCAATTGATATTTCACTCCGATGTTGGCACCGGCAGATTGAACCGCGTAAGCACGTTCAGCGCTACCGTCGTCATACGCATAGTAGTTGGCAAAAACTTGTTCAAAGTAAGTTGAGTCATTCATCAAATGCGCATCAGTAGGTTTG
>JBIIBU010000328.1:0-8301 GCA_044239235.1 Flavobacteriales bacterium | reverse complement strand
GGACTATAGCGAAAAATTAATGGCTGGTGAGTTAAGCGAAAAAAAGACCCTGCGATTTCAAGAAGATATTGCGAGTGAAAAAGAGAAACTGTCAAAAATTGAAAAGAAGGAATTAGCGAAGGTGACAGAAATTAACGCACGAGAAACAGAAGTCATTGAGATAGAGCGCTCGATTGCCGAGAACGAGGGGAAGGTGTCTAAATTGGAAGCTGATATTTCGAGTAAGAAGTCTGATATTGAGCGAATTGAGGGCCGGATTAAGGATGGTGAGGTGAGGGTCAAGGAAGCACAGAAAGTAGTAGAGACCGCACTTGGGGACTTGGAGCGCCTGAAGTCAGCGAAGGCTAGGCTGTAGAAGTGTGATTTTCAATGGGAAGATGGTTCTGGTTTTTTTTGGTTTATTAACATTGAATTGTTAACTTAGCGCAGCAAAGTCAAATAAACCTTAACGTAAACGCTTCTATGGGGCGTTGTGATAGTATCCTATGCGAGAATTGTTTTTGACACCCTCCAGTGTGAGAGTTTTTGTGCGCGACTATTTCTGTGGTTGTGCGGTGTCATTTTATAATCACTTTTTTTTACTGATCACATGGAATTAAAGTCTTTATTCATAAAGGCTTTGGTTGGTGTGTTAGCATTGCTATCCTCATTGTTTTCCTTTTCTGCTAACTATACAATGGCTCCTGGCACGGTGAATTTGGCCTGCGTCGGAACACCTCATAATTTTTATGATCCCGGCGGAGCGGGTGGCGATTATGCAAACAGTTTGAATATTACTGAGACATTTACAAGTGCTAATGCAGGGCAATGTTTAAGTGTAACATTCAACACGTTTAGTGCGGAGGGCGGTTTTGATTTTCTTCGGATTTATGATGGTGCTACTACAGGATCACCATTGATAGGGACTTTGTCTGGACTGGGATTGGCGTTGCCTCAAACCTTTACTAGTTCAAGTGGAAGCTTGACGTTTTCTTTTATTTCAGACGGTTCTTTAGCTTATTTTGGTTGGACAGCCACTATCAGCTGTGCTGCTTGCCCTCCTCCTCCTGCCCCATTTTATAATTTGACAGCTGGTACTGTGAACCTTCCTTGCGGGACTACTTATAATTTTTATGATTCAGGCGGAGTGGGAGGCAATTATGCAAACAGTTTGAATGTTACGGAGACTTTCACAGCAGCAACCCTAGGACAATGTGTAACAGCTACAATCTCGACATTTGGGTCTGAAACAGGTCTTGATATTCTTCAGGTTTATGATGGAACTAATACGGGATCACCCTTGATAGGGACTTTGACTGGAGCGGGATTGGCGTTGCCTCAAACCTTTACTAGTTCAAGTGGAAGTTTGACATTTTTGTTTATTTCTGACGGTTCTATAGTTTCGTTTGGTTGGACAGGAACAATTTCGTGCACTGCAATTTGTGCGCCCCCACCATCACCTTGTTCGGATTGCGCAACAGCAACCCCAATTACGGGCATTCCCTTCAGTGGAGCGTACACGACATGTGGGGCTTGTGATAATGTTCTAAACGGATCTTCCTGTTTCTCTAACTATCTTGGAGGTGAAGATTATATTTTTCAATTTACACCTACTGTGACTCAAACCGTCACAATTGATGTTTTTGGGGCAGCGGGTTGGACTGGTGTTTTTTTAACTCAGGGATGTCCAACTGCTGGAGGTATTTGTATTGCGGAAGGATCTTCTGCAACGGGCGACGCATTAATTAGTGGCGTTACTCTTACCGCTGGTGTTACTTACTTCATAACGGTTGATACATGGCCATTTCCTGATTGTACTCCGTTCACCATTGATATATATGAAACTATACCCCCTCCGAATGACAATCCATGTGCTGCCATTCCTTTGGTGGTGGGTTCGAATTGTTTAATTGAATATTTCACTAATGCAGGAGCTACCGATTCTGGTGTGGCAGATCCTGGGTGTGCAAATTATGCTGGAGGAGATGTGTGGTTTACAGCTACCGTGCCTGCGGGAGGAGAAGTGCTTATAGATATGGCTGATGTAGTTATGTTTGACTCTGGCTTAGCTGTTTACGAAGGAACTTGCTCGGCTCTAACGCTTGTGCAGTGCGATGATAATGGAAGCGCGAATGGTCTGATGTCGTCTATGACAATTACTGGATTAACTCCAGGTGCTACAATTTGGATTCGTGTTTGGGGCAATAGCAACACTAGTAATGGTGAATTTGGAATTTGCCTGAGCGAACCTATAGATTGTGGAACCACTTCTAACAATGCGTCATGTGGAACTGCTGAGCCATTTTGCACTGGAACAACCTATTCTTATTGCAACACCACCGGTGTCCCATCACTTGGAGGTGGCGGTATATATGGTTGTTTAGGGTCTTCACCAAACCCTGCTTTTTTCTATTTGAATGTGGAGACAAATGGTCCAATAGACTTTTCGATCACCCAAACAAGTTATGGTGGATTTGGTCTTGATGTAGACTTTATTCTTTGGGGCCCCTTTACAAATCAGGGCGACATGTGTTCGGGTTTGAGCGCTGCTAATATTGTTGATTGCAGTTATTCAACAGCAGCGGTAGAGTCTGCTAATATTCCATTGGCGCTTGCAGGTCAGTGGTATATGATTTTGATTACAAATTTTTCTAACCAAGGAGGTGTAATCACTTTCAATCAGACCAATGAGACTGCTCCTGGAGCGGGAACAACGAACTGTAATTTATTGACCGTTGACGCCCCTTCATGCAGCGGTCCCACATATACTTTAACAGGAACGGTTTTGACGCCTAGCGCTCCTTCTACAGGAACATTAACGATTTCTAATAACTGCGGAGGAGCTGATGTCGTGTTCAACGCACCTTTTGCAAATTCAATAGACTTTAGTTTTCCTAATTTGTGCTCCAATGGCTTACAGTGTGAAGTCACAGCCGCTTTCTCTGCGGGTATTCCAACCTTGGATCCAGTCATTTATACCGCCCCCAATTGTAATACGTTTACAGCAATACCGAGTGTTTGTTCGGGAGGCCTTTATACGCTCAACGGTCAAGTCAATGCAGGTTGTACCCCGATAACAGGAACTCTAACAATAGCTACATCCTGCGGTGGAAGTGTTGTATATAACGCTCCATTTGTGTTTCCAATCAACTATTCAATTCCTAATTTATGTGGATCCGGAGGAGCGTGCACCGCAACAGCGACTTTTTCTGCTACTGGAGAATCATTGGCCCCTGTAAATTTTATCGCCCCAAGTTGTAACACATTAACTGCTGTTCCAGGCGCGTGCACTCTCGGACAGTACCCTGTTTCAGGAGTAATTGTAGCCGCTTGTTTACCGACAACGGGCACTTTAACTGTATCAACTTCCTGTGGAGGCAGTGTGGTTTATAATGCACCATTTACTAGTCCGATAAATTATACTATTCTAAACGTTCCTTCCACATCAGGAAGCTGCACGGTGAGTGCTGTTTTCTCGGCTGCTGGAGCACCTGTTATTCCCGCAACGGCCTATGTCGCGCCGATATGTTGCTCGCCATTGACTGTTACTGCAATTCCATTAAACCCGAATGTTTGTTCGGGAGGAACTGGTGTGGTGTTAACCGGAACTGTGCCTGCTAATGCTGCACCTATAAGCTTTACGAATACAGCAGACTATGTGATCCCTGACGCGCTCGCTGGCTCCAGTGGATTAAACCCGATTTTAGCAGGAGGTACATGGGCACAATCACCCATTACGGTTTCTGGAGTTTGTCCAGCCACCTACGTATCGGGGTCTTTTTTTCAAGTATGTTTGAATATCAATCATACTTGGGATGGTGATGTGAGTATTTGGTTGAGATCTCCATCTGGGTCATTCTTTTTGCTGAGCAACTTTAATGGTGGCTCATTGGATAACTATAATAATACCTGCTTTTCGACATTGGCGGCAACAAATATTACTGCAGGAACAGCGCCTTTTAGCGGAACATTTCTCCCCGAACAAGCATTCACTGCCATGGCGGGTCAGCAGATTAATGGTGTCTGGACTTTGTATGTAGGAGATAGTTATTTTACTGATGTTGGAACGCTATTGGATTGGAGTATTTCGTTTGCAGGTCCGACGGTTTCTTATGCTTGGTCTCCTGCTACTGGTCTATCATCAACAACAGTATTAAATCCAACAGCCAATCCTACAAGCACTCAAACTTATACTTTAACGGCAACAAATTCTTGTGGCTGTACCGGCTCTGCATTGACCACAGTTACAGTAGTTAATCCTGTTAGTGCAGGGACAAATGGTTCCGTTAGTAGTTGCAATTCTGGTTCATCGTTTAATTTGTTTGCGTCACTTGGGGGAACTCCCTCAACAACTGGAACATGGAGCGGCCCAACCGCAACAACTGGAGGTTATCTAGGAACCCTGAACCCTGCTACTGCCGCTTCGGGTACTTATACCTATACTGTTGCGGGAACTTCGCCATGTCCTAATGCTGCAGCTACTGTTACGGTAACCATAGTCCAAGCGCCAAGTGCAGCAATATCTTATTCTTCTGCGAATTATTGTTCGAATGGTGCCACTGTAAATCCGACGATTGTAGGAACAACAGGTGGAACTTTCACTGCTTTGCCAGTTGGATTGTCTATCACTGCAAGCACTGGCGCTATACAACCCTCATTAAGTGCAGCTGGGGCATATACAGTAAACTATTCTATTGCGGCTTCTGGCGGTTGTCCGGCCTTTATTACAAGTACTACAGTAACGATATTGGAACCAATTCAGATTTATGTGAGCGGCACGAACCCATCATGTCCTACAATTTGTGATGGTACAGCAACAGCTGTTGTTACAGGAGGTTTGGCTCCATATACTTATTCATGGACCGGCAGTGCCTCCGCAATCTCAACTATTACAGGATTGTGCGATGGTAGTTATACAGCGACAGTAACAGATGCTGCAGGCTGTGTTTCCTCTTGCACACCTGTAATTCCTACTTCATGTTTTCAAATTCAGAGCATCTTAGTAAACGCTTGCGGCACTCCAGAGGGTACCGAGGAGATGGTGTTTTTCCAAGTCGGACCAAATCCATTAGGCACGGCTTCTTTGTTTGTTGATTGGTCGACAACGAATGCATGGGGTGGATTGGCTGCAAATAACGCCGGATTTATTGCAAATGTCAATGCAACAATAACAGGAGGCGGTTCGCTCATTGCCGCACCAGCTACTCTTCCGGCTGGAGCGAATGTTGTTTTGATCACATCGAACGTCAATGCATCGTCTCTGAATTTGTTCACGAATATCACAGGGCCACTGTATGTTTTGTTTCAAAACGCGAATACAACGTTTGGTCATTTTTCAAATAATAGCGCTGTTCCTTCCCCATTTACAATGGACTTTGGTGGAGGTTGTTCTGATATTGTAACTTACACAGCTACAAGCTTGGTTGGCGGAGATGGGGCAAGCGTTCTTTATACCCCAGGAGGTGTTCCGACTTATGTAAATAACGGCTGTGTGGTTCCAAATTCTATACAAAATTGTGATATTACCATAGCTGCGCCACCGTTTGATGTGGTTGTCACGCCTACTGTAGCGAATATTTGTTCTGGTTCTTCTGTGACGATGACCGCTAGCGGAGCAACTACATATTCTTGGACTCCAGTAACATCTTTATCATCCACGACAGATGCAACTGTTGTAGCAACACCAACATCTACGATTACCTATAATGTCACTGGATTTAGCGGGGCTTGTTCACAAACAGAAAGTGTTACTATAAACGTAACCACGCCATCATCCGCGACTTTACTGTATAATGGCTCGCCTTTCTGCACGGATATTACTGTTGCTCAAGCACCAGTAGTTTCTGGAACATTGGGAGGCACTTTTAGTGCAGCGCCAGCTGGATTATCTATTAATTCTGCGACAGGCGCTATTACTCCATCGGGTAGTGCACCAGGGACATACACTGTAACTTATACAATCCCAGCAATTGGATCGTGCCCATTGTTTAGCACCAACACTTCCGTAGTAGTCACTTTAGCGCCTGCAGTTCCCACTTTGACTCCAAGCAATCCTTGTTCTGGACAGTCGACCACATTCATTGCGGGCAACGGGACGACTTACGAATTTTATGTAAATGGAATTTCACAAGGAGCCCCGTCTTCAGTATCCACTTTTGCATCGGGTGCGTTGAGCGCGGGTGATCAAGTTTGTGTGAGGAGCACTCCTGCTATTCCATTTGTGATGAATGGAAATATAAACGAAACACAATGGGGCGCGCCTATTGCAACCTCTGCATCTGGTCCAACCTCTAGCGGATTTGGAATAGATAATAATATCGATGCGTTGTATATGAAAAATATGGGTGGAAAGCTTTATTGCGCTATCGCTGGTGATGAGCGTGATGGCTTCGACCAAGCAAACAATAATTGGATAGTATTATTCATAGATTCTAAACCGGGCGGGTATAACAATTTGGCAGCATGGACGAACAGAACAAATGTTCCGCCTAGTACCAATGGACTTCTTAATCTAGCTTTATATCAGAATGTCACATTTGATGTTGGCTTTGACGCAGATTATATTCTGACGATGAATCAAGCCAATTCAGCAGCTTATTTCGATTTGTATGATATGAGCGCCAACATCAATACATACCTCGGATCAAATCTTTCAAATCCATCTCAATTAGGCTTTATTGGCAATGCAGGCGTTGGTGATTTTACAAAGGGATTTGAATTCAACATTCCGCTTAGTATTATCGGATCACCCACATCGAATATTGAATTATTCGCAATGATGGTGAACGATCCAAATGCTGGCGTGCAAACATTTTTAAGCAACCAATTTTTAACCTCTGCAAGTTCAGCGCAAGGCAATTTTGGAAGTGGGTTGATCAATTTCAATGCGGAACCCCCTAGTCCAATCACATTTGTATTGAGTGCAGATTGTTTTGAAGAAACGTGTATTACTGTTCTTCCAACTGTAACTCCTTCATTCAATCCTATTGCTCCGATTTGCTATGGAGACACAGCCCCTGTATTACCAACGACTTCATTGAATGGAGTGGTGGGCACTTGGTCGCCAAGTGTGAGCAATACAACAACCAATACATACACATTCACTCCGACATCTTCGCAGTGCACTAATACGCAAACTATAACAGTAACAGTCTTACCTCAGACCTTAACCACCCCTATATACCATGACTAAAATTTCTACAATGAGAACAAGAATTCTCACAGTCCTTCTTTCAGCATTTATGTTGATGCTTGGACAAACAACTTTTGGACAAACAAATCCAAGCCAGCCACACTTAGTGTGTCAAGAAGCTATTGAGCCTTATCAAGTCGATTATGCCGATGGGCCGACAGGAACACCTGGATCGACTTACGACTGGACACTAAACGTTGGAACAGCATCCATCGTTTCAGGTGATGGTACTAATGCAATTATTATCGATTGGGGATTAACACCTCCTGGACTTTATACCGGTGCAATTAGTGTCATTGAAACGAACGCAGGCTGTCCTGGTTTGCCTGTTACACTGAATGTACAAATTATAGATCTACAGGCAACTGTTGCGCCAGGCGCAACTCCAGTTTGTCCCGGTGAAGACGCAACATTCACGTTCAGCGGAACGCCAAACGCTGTTGTCGCTTACAACTTGAATGGTGTGCCAAATACTATTACACTTAATGCTTCAGGCAGTGCAACGCTCACTGTGCCTGCTATTGCTGTTGACCAAACGGTGAGTTTGGTTTCTGTTTCAAATGGAACTTGTACATATGATGAAACAGGCACAGCAACAGTTGCTGTTAGTCCGGTTTTACTTGCAACAGTTGCTCCTTCAGTAACACCAATCTGTTTTGAAGACAACGCTGTGTTTACTTTCACAGGTCCTGCAAACGGTACTATTTCATACACGTTGAATGGAAGCGCTGCAACTATTGTTTTGAATGGAGCGGGAAGCGGTACATTGACATTACCAGCAGTAACTGACAACCAAGTTGTGATACTTGTTTCCGTATCAAACGGAACGTGTTCAAACCCTGTAGTGGGAACCGCTACAGTAGTAGTTCAACCAGAATTGAATGCGACAGTTGTGCCAGCAACAACCCCAATCTGTTTTGAAGACAACGCTGTCTTCACATTCACAGGACCTGCAAACGGATCAGTATCTTATACATTGAATGGAACACCTGCGACCATTTCACTTGATGGTTCTGGAAATGCAACATTGACAATTACTGCAGCAACAGCAACACAAACAGTTGTAATTACTGCTGTGGCTGACGCAAGTTGCTCGAATCCTGAAACAGGAACAGCATCTGTAGTTGTTC
>JBIIBU010000071.1:0-8397 GCA_044239235.1 Flavobacteriales bacterium | reverse complement strand
CTTCACCAAGGTTGCGGCAGCTAAAATTGCCAACGAATCAAAAGGAAATGAGCCTGTATCAATCGTGATTTGCGCGCGCAATGAAGAGAAAAATCTCATGGATAATATCCCAGCCATAATGGATCAGGATTTTAAGGATTTTGAAGTAGTAGTGGTAAATGATTCAAGTTGGGATGATACAGAAACTATTCTAAAAGCACTGCACCTGCGTTATCCAAATATGCATATCATCAATCTTGATGAGGAGAAGCAAAATATGCAGGGCAAGAAATTCGCACTAACCTTAGGAATTAAAGCAGCCAAACACGACACAATTTTGCTCATCGATGCCGATTGTGTTCCAAACTCATCTTCATGGATTTCCCGCATGACAGGGGGCATTCAGGACAAGAAACAACTTTCAATTGGCTTTTCACCCTACACAAAATACCCAGGGTGGCTTAACAAAATCATTCGTTATGACACCTTTCTCATAGGTCTCCACTATTTGGGTTTTGCCAAATCTGGACAACCATATATGGGTGTGGGACGCAACATGTCATACCGACGTGAGCTTTTTTTTAGTGTGGGGGGATTCAAAAGCCATTACAGTATTTCTTCAGGAGATGATGATTTGTTTGTCAATCAGGTAGCGAATAAGTACAATACCCAAGTTGTAATTCATCCAGAAAGTCACACGATATCTGAACCCAAGAAAACTTGGAAAGAGTGGTTTGCACAGAAAAGAAGACATTTTACAACGGCACCGATGTACAAGGCTTCGGATAAAAGTACTCTAAGTCTCTGGCCCATAAGCTTTTTGATGATGTTTGTGGGATTTGCGGGTACAATGGTTTTGAAGAATGCAATGTTGGTAGTTGGCGCAATGTTGTTTGTAAGATATGTTGTGCAAATTGCTATTTTGCATGCGTCTGCCAAGAAGCTTGCACAGCAAAAGGACTTGGTTTGGTTAGCGCCATTCCTCGAAATTCACTTGCATGCATTAAATGCAGGCCTTTACATCACTAATCTTGTGAGGAAACCACAGAAATGGAACTGATTGAACACCTTTCAGAAAAAGGCCAATACGACTATCATCTCGTTCAGAAAGCTCTGAACCAGAAAGATCAAAAGGCCTATGCAGAATTGATGGATCGTTACCGTGAGCCCGTCTACTTCATGCTCCTTAAAATGGTAAACAACAAGGATGATGCGGAGGATTTAACAATTGAAGCATTTGGAAAGGCATTTCGCAGAATGGCACAATACACACCTCAATTCGCATTTTCTACTTGGCTTTTCAAAATCGCTTCAAATAACTGTATCGACTTCATTCGTAAGAAAAAAATAAAAGCGATTTCTATTGACCAAGGATTTACTTCGGAAGATGGAGATACCTATGAAATAAGCGTAAAGGATTCTGTACTTGATCCAGCAGAAGCAATGCAGAAGGAGGAGAGAATCAAGAAAATGCGCGAAATCGTAGATCGTCTAAAGCCTCGCTATCGCAAATTAGTAGAAATGAGATATTTCGAAGAATTGGCATACGAGGAGATTGCCGAACAACTTGATTTGCCTCTCGGAACAGTGAAAGCCCAGCTCTTTAGAGCAAGAGAATTCCTATTCCAAATGATGCAGCACTCGAAAGACGTCTATTAATAGTGGAAATAGTACTAAAATACTTTCCAGACATTACACCCCAACAAAAGGAACACTTTGCAGCTTTGCAAGGCCTTTATTCGGAGTGGAATGAAAAGATTAATGTAATTTCTAGAAAGGATATTGAACAGCTCTACGAAAGACACGTAGTTCATTCCTTGGCCATCTATAAATTCCTTCCTTTTCAACCAGGATCCAAAATTCTTGATATCGGAACGGGTGGCGGCTTCCCAGGAATTCCTCTGGCCATCATGATGCCTGATGTACAATTCCATCTTACTGATTCCATCGGAAAAAAAATAAAAGTTGTTCAAGAAGTTGCCGATGCCTTGGGTTTGAAAAATGTTAAAGCTGAGCATATTCGATCAGAACAAGTCAAAAGCAAATATGATTTTGTTGTCTCTCGAGCCGTTGCAGAACTTAAAATGTTGCTAGCATGGTCGAATGGTAAAGTGTTAAAAGACAATAAGAATGCCCTTCCGAATGGACTAATTTGTTTAAAAGGAGGGGATTTAAAGGATGAACTTAAGGAAGTTAAGCGTGAAAAGGAGGTCTATGGCCTTTCAGATTATTTCTCTGAAGAGTTCTTCGAAACCAAGAAGTTGGTTTACGTATCACTTTAGTCTAGTTGTCTTAATAGACTGATAAAGAATTTTTTGAAAACAAAAAAGGGAACCTCTCGGACCCCTTTTCTGTAAACCTGCAAGGAAAATTTTGAAACCAACGCAGTCCTGGAAGACCGCGTAACCATCTTTAGGACGGTGAGATAAAAGTTTGGTTGCCTGCTAATCAGAAACTTTTTTCTGAGGGAGGTGTAAACCGATATCCTACTCCTCTGACGGAGTGAAAGTATAAGGGTTGCCTGCTATCCGGTTCGAAGTATTTTCTAAAAGCTAATATGTAATTATCAATTGTCCGCGTACTTGGAAATACATCATACCCCCAGACTTTCTCTAATATTTCTTCTCTCGAAACTACCTCTCCAGCTTTTTGAATCAACAGCTTAAGAAGCATGATTTCTCTTTTAGAAATCTCATGAGAAATTCCATCCTTATCCTTGATCGTGTAATGAAGATAATTTACCGAGTTAGGACCAAAAGTATATTCATCTTGTTCCGCAATGCTCTTGTGCCCATCGTCATGGCGCTTGATCAGCTTACTAACTCTTAGAAGTAATTCTTCCAAATCGAATGGTTTGGCTAGATAATCGTCACCACCAATTTTCAATCCCTCAATCTTATCTTTTCCTGTGCCTTTTGCCGAAAGGAAGAGAATCGGAGTCTTGTTGCCCTCCAGTCGAACTGTCTCGCAAACAGAAAAACCATCTAACTCAGGCAGCATAACATCTAGAATAGCTAGGTCAAAAGCCTGATTTCTAAATTTTTCTAAAGCTACTAAGCCGTCGGCGGCATATACTACCTGATAGCCTTCCATCTCTAAATTAAGTCGCAGCATGGAAGCCAGACTCTCTTCATCCTCAATCAATAATATGCGGTAGTTCGACATTCTTTGAAACTTATAGTACTTGGGCGCAAATATCCGAAGGTTGTTGCTTTAATTTGAACTCAATTTTACAGAGATATGGAAGCAAACGCAATTGAATTGGTAAATCAATTCAGAGAGTCAACTTTAATGGGCTCACTTGGCATCGAATTTACAAAAGTGGAGATGGGATATATTGAGGCTACCATGCCTGTTGATCATAGAACACATCAGCCCTATGGATTGCTGCACGGTGGAGCTTCGGCTGCATTAGCGGAAACTCTTGGTAGTTTCGGGTCGCATGTTTTAGTAGCTGAAGCCGGAGGTTTGGCCGTTGGCGTAGAGCTCAATATCAACCATCTTAAAAGTAAGAGACATGGTCTTGTTACCGGAAAAGCTAAAATCCTGCACGCCGGAAAATCAACACACGTATGGAATATTGATATCGTAGACGAGGAAAATACGCTATTGGCAGTGAGCAGATTAACTGTTATGGTAAAACAGAAGTAGTCTAAACCATGACCGATAGACTTCTCAATGCAATCAAAGAAGGGCAATCCTTCGCCATTTGCCAACTTCCAGGTGCAAAATCAGCTATGGAGTTTTTGCAAACTGGTGATGAATTGGTTGGCCCAGAAGGTCGCGTTTGGATAGCTAGTCCCTTTGATGCGCATGAACAGAGAAAGGAACTAACTGAGAGCACGTCACAAGAAGAACACATTTCAATTGTCTCTAAAGCGATTGAATTGCTTAAATCCGGTGAGTTGGACAAGGTTGTAATTAGTAAAATCAAAAAGATAAACCTTGCTTTTTTAGCAGATACAGCTAGTATTCAGAAGGCTTTTGAAATACTTACATTGAAGTATCCAAATGCATTTGTTTTTATTTACCGAATGAACGTTCATTCGGTTTGGCTTGGTGCCACTCCTGAGACATTGATAGAATGTCACCAAGGTGTCTATAGCACGATGTCATTGGCAGGTACTAGACTCAAATCGAAAGATGAGTTACCATGGGGGGAAAAAGAAAGTCGCGAACAGCAAGTCGTCACTGATTTTATTGTATCAACAATTCAAGAACATGGAGGGCAGAACATTCAGATTTCTGCCCCTTTTACTGCTGCTGCCGCTCATTTGGAACATCTGAAATCTACCGTTGAGTTTGAGTCTTCGAGTAATCTTCATTTTTGGGCTCAAGCGCTGCATCCCACGCCAGCCATTTGTGGATTACCAAAAGAGATTGCCAAGAGGGTTATTGCGCAATTGGAGTCCCATTCCAGAAAAATGTATGCTGGATATATCGGTTTCTCAGACGCAAGTGGAAATGGTCAAGTCTTCGTACAACTTCGTTGCATGGAATGGATCAATGACGAGGCCATTGTTTATAGCGGAGGCGGAATAATGCCGGACTCAAATCCCGAATCTGAATGGGAGGAAGCAGAAAACAAGGCGAACGTGATGCTTTCGGTGCTAGAAGAGCTCAAAAATTGATTAAGATCAATTTCCGAAACCATTTGCCCGATTATTTGTTGTTCTGTTATAGTTTCGCAAGCGAAGATGAATTCAGATAAAAAAGCAGTTCAAGACCTTGTTTCCCTTTTTGAAAAGAAAGGAATCAAGCATGTCATTATTACTCCAGGTTCTCGAAACGCCCCGTTTTCTATTTCTTTTCATGAAAATGAAAGCTTCGAAACTATAAGCATCGTTGATGAGCGCTCGGCTGCATTCTTTGCTTTAGGAATCGCGCAACAAAGCAAAATGCCGGTGGCTATTATTTGCACCAGCGGCACAGCAGCTTTGAATTACGCACCTGCAATCGCTGAGGCATATTATCAAGAAGTTCCTCTACTTGTTATTACAGCAGATCGCCCAATGGAGTGGGTGGATCAAGGTGAAGGACAAACAATCAATCAAGATGGTTTATACCAAAACTATGTAAGGGGTTCTTTTAATATCATTCAAGATCTCGGAGACAAAGACTTAGAATGGTACAATGCCCGACTTATTAATGAAGCAATTGATCTCAGCCAGTTTCCTATACCTGGTCCAGTTCATTTGAATTTCCCGCTTCGCGAAAGCCTATACAAAACAGTAGATGCTCGAAGTGATGTGAAAACAATCGAACGAGTATATTCTACTCCTTTTCTTGAAGATCGAATTCTGAACGATTTAGGCAATCAGATTGCAGCTAAGAAAAAGGTCATGGTTTTGGTTGGCCAATTTTCGCATGACAATGATCTTATCGAGTCTTTGGAACGTTTTTCAAAACTTGAAAATGTTGTGTTACTGACAGAATCTCACTCTGGACTTGATAACGAGGGTTTCATAGGTTGTATTGATCGACTTATTATGACCATGGGTGAAGAACAATTAAGCGCCTTTCGACCGGAATTGCTCATTACCATTGGAACAAATATTATTTCTCGAAAAATAAAAGCGCTACTGCGAAATGATGCAGTAGAGCATTGGCATGTTGCGGAAGATGGTCAAGTTCTGGACACGTTCCAGCGATTAACCAAGGTTATTCCTGTAAATGGACTCAAGTTCTTTACATCGGTGTTGCCCTTTGTAAAAGGAGTTTCAAGTGATTACAGGGTTTGGTCGTTAGCATTGAATCAGATCAAGAAAAACGCCGGTGACGATTATATCAAGGGGGCGCCTTTTTCAGATTTGCAGGCAATACATACGATTCTTCAAGAAATCCCGACCTCTTCTGATGTTCAGATGGGCAATAGTTCTATCGTTAGATATATTCAATTATTCGATCGCCCCTCGGCTGTACAATTCTATGGGAATAGAGGAGTGAGCGGAATTGATGGTTGTACGAGTACTGCCGCTGGAGCAGCCTATTACACAGGTAGATTGACCACCTTAATCAGTGGAGATATCAGTTTTTTCTATGATATCAATGCGCTTTGGAATGATCATATCGGAGGCAATTTGAAATTGATTGTCATCAATAATGGTGGGGGAGGAATCTTCCGAATTATCGATGGACCTTCAACTACTTCTGCTTTGGAAAAATACTTTGAAACAGCCCATCAACGAACTTGTGAGCCTGTGGCTGCAATGTATGGAATGCCATATTACAAAGCTACTTCAAAGGATGAAGTGACGAAAGGAATCAAACAACTTTATTCGAATGAGGGCTGCGCAATTTTAGAAATATTCACTCCGCGTTTTGAGAATGACGCAGCGCTGAAAGCTTTCTTTAGGTTCATTCGCGAAAAAACAACAGATTAAACATTACCGCGATAAATTCGCGGCCATACAATAGAAATTATGTCTGCAAGAAATTGGACCACCATCAAAGAATACTCGGATATTCTTTTTGATTATTACGAAGGAATTGCTAGAATTAGCATTAACAGACCCCAAGTCTACAATGCATTTCGACCCGAAACCAATAAGCAAATGATTGACGCAATGGATATCTGTCGCGAAAGACAAGATATCGCAGTAGTCGTCCTTACCGGTGTAGGTGAAAAAGCATTTTGTAGTGGAGGAGATCAGAATGTAAAAGGTGTGGGAGGATACATTGGAGAAGACGGCGTTCCACGTTTGAATGTTTTGGATTTGCATAAGCGTATTCGTGAACTTCCTAAGCCTGTTATTGCCATGGTTAATGGCTATGCTATAGGCGGAGGACATGTACTGCACGTTGTTTGTGATTTGACAATCGCCTCTGATAATGCACGCTTTGGACAAACAGGCCCGAAGGTGGGCAGCTTTGACGCAGGGTTTGGATCAAATTATCTTGCTACACATGTAGGACAAAAGAAAGCGCGTGAAATATGGTTCCTTTGCGAACAATACACAGCAGTGGAAGCGGAACAAATGGGAATGGTAAACAAAGTTGTTCCATTAGCTCAATTGGAAGATGAAACAGTGAAGTGGTGTAAAACCATTATGAAGAGAAGTCCACTAGCTATACGTATGATTAAGCGTGGATTGAATGCTGAGTTGGATGGACAGCGCGGATTAATGGAATTCGCAGGAGATGCTACATTGCTATACTATTTGACAGAAGAAGCTCAAGAAGGTAAAAAAGCATTTTTAGAAAAGAGAGATCCCGACTTCCAGAAATTTCCAAAGTTCCCATAATCATTTATGGCTTCAATTAAAGTCTGGTTAGGCGCGATGCGCTTGAGAACGCTGCCTTTAGCTGCCTCTGTGGTGATTACTGGTTCCGCCTCAAGTTTAGATTCCTTGAATTTCTCTTGGGTAGTATTCGCCTTGACAATGAGTACTACTTTCTTATTGCAGGTGCTTTCGAATTTCGCCAATGATTATGGTGATTTTAACAACGGGGCTGACAACCAGGATAGGGTTGGGCCTTCTAGGGCTGTGCAAAGCGGAGAGATTACACCTGCGCAAATGAAGAACGCGATGGTTATTACTGCGTCCTTGTCCCTTCTTAGTGGTGTCATTTTACTATATAGCAGTTTAGCTCAAACAGGCTATCTCACAGAGTCCATTTTATTTTTGACTTTAGGACTTTCATCCATTGCTGCTGCGGTAAAATATACAGCTGGGAAAAACCCATATGGTTATAAAGGACTTGGCGATTTATTTGTCTTTGTTTTCTTTGGCTTGGTTGGGGTGATGGGCACTGCCTTTCTTCAAACAAAGGAGATTTCCAGTATCAGTTTTTTAAACGCGCTTGTAATCGGCGGATTGAGCACGGCAGTATTAAACTTGAATAATCTGAGAGATCATGTCAATGACAAAGCAGCAGGAAAAATGACTTTGATTGTAAAAATGGGATTTGAAAAAGGAAAGCTTTACTTGGTTATTTTAGTTGGTCTTTCTCTATTCAGTGCTTTATTAGTTTCATTCCTACTGGATTCTTATCTTGGTTTGTTGGCTTTCATATTACCAATTATTCGTCTAATCAAAATCATGCAAATAGCAGAGCCGCGGAATTTAGATCCCGAGCTCAAGAAATTTGCGCTTTCAGCATTGTTGTATGGTGTTATTCAGTTAGCTGTATTTTTAGTATAACTTGAATTTTATTCTATATTCGCAGCAAACCTTTTGAAATGGCTCGTTCTTTCGGACTTCTGGGTATTGATATTGCTTACATTATCGCACTTTGTGGAACGTTGTTTTCGGCATCATTTTTTGTAATGGGTGGTAGATTGTTTATGTTGAGTCATGAACAATATTTTCTGTTTCTAGATTTTTTTCCCGCATTTTTCTTTTTCCTAAACGGACTTACAGTTACTCTTACAATGCGTGATAAGAGAATAAGTAGTCAACGACTTCTCTATTATCT
>JBIIBU010000100.1:0-6721 GCA_044239235.1 Flavobacteriales bacterium | reverse complement strand
ATGCCCGCCCCAGTTGCCTGTTTTTCCCATGAAAGTTTTGGCTCCATCATCATAGTCTTTCTTGTGAAAAGTAAAGTAACCATCTTTTCCAACGTGCCATCCTGTAAAGGCTCTAGCGCTTTCTTTAATGTCTTGTTCTGTGTAATTCCCGCGTCCAAGCGTAAACAATTCCATCAACTCGCGGGCGAAGTTTTCATTCGGCGCGTCTTTTTTGTTTTGA
The DNA here is from genome assembly GCA_044239235.1 of Flavobacteriales bacterium. GTDB lineage: Bacteria > Bacteroidota > Bacteroidia > Flavobacteriales_D > Sanyastnellaceae > JAIXWP01. Next base: position 6,501 of record JBIIBU010000100.1, on the reverse strand, counting down.
TGATTATTTAAATAGAAAATCATCGCAGGATCCATTGCAATTTCGGTAACGAGCTCTCTAAAATTGCCAAGCGCGTGCTTGCGGATTATATTGTTTTGTTCCTGCATCAATACAGGAAATGGAGTGGAAGTAGCAAAGTGATTGTGCCAAAAGAAGGTCATCTTTTCGCGAAGCGTCTCGTTTGAAGTCGCCATTTTATCTAGCCAAACAAGATTGAGCTGTTGAAGGTCCTTCTTGCTTTTTAGAATCATTTTCAAAACCTTCAAACCACCGACGTCTTTTTTTTCTTTTCGAATGTCCGGAAAGTGGGTAATATTCGAAAACGATTCACTTGATTTGAATAATGCATCCACCGCTTCTTCGCGGGAGTTGTTTTTTATTTTTTGAAAAATTAAAGGATGAAGGCCAAAAGAGGCTCTTGCAAAGAGATGTTTTATTTCCTTTTCTGATTCTGTCATTCGTTGAGTGTAAGGCTAATTTTATATCCTGCGTGTGAACGCACATTAAACACCGTGCCATCTTCAAACATCAAGTATTGCCCTTTGATTCCTGTGAGCTTTCCTGTGAACGAAGGTGTGGTGTCTAATTTAAGAGACTTCACTTTCATTGGATAGTTTAGTACCGGATACTTAATAATTGTAACCGAGTCATCATCATACATGAAAGGCTCATAGTCTGGGGGAAACAACTCGAGTACTTCATTTTTCTTGTCTACTAGCGAATCTGTATTTGCAGGTGTATTCTTCAACATAGCTTGCCAGTTCGTTTTGTCGGCCATCGTGTCTTTGAGCATTACTTCGATAAGTCCGGCCAATTGACGATATGGAGTTTCAGCAAGTATGATAGCTTCTGTTGCTCCTTGGTCAATCCAACGCGAAGGAATATTCTTATCGCGCGTAACTCCAACCTTGATGTCTGATGTACGCGATAAATAAACGAAATGAGGTTTGTTATGGTGTTCCTCTTCCCAGGCCATATCGCGTAATGCTATGCCTTCGTGAATGCGACTAAGTTCTGGTCGTACAATACTTGGTGATGCCATGGGTGAATTCATAAACGCATCATAACTCAATCCTTCGCCGAAAGTCTTTTTGATTTTCTTTCCTGTCTCGATGCAATGAATTTCATTTTCAAATTCTATCGTAATGTTGCTTCCCACCAATGGATTCATGAAGTACAGTCCAGAGTATTCAATAATATCTACAAGAGGCAAAGTATACTGCGCGACATCATCTAGTGTCGTTCTCATTTTCCGCAGGTGAGTAGTAATTTTCATAAAACGAAGATAGGGGGTTCGTGGGGTCGGGAGGTCGTGGGGTCGGGAGGTCGTGGGGTCGTGGGGTCGGGAGGTCGTGGGGTCGTGGGGTCGTGGGGTCGGGAGGTCGTGGGGTCGTGGGGTCGGGAGGTCGTGAGTTCGTGGGGTTGGTAGTTTGATTTTTTACATCAACAGTCAGCCACCAAACATCAACCATTGAGTATCGTTCTGAACGTCAGGTTTATCCTTGGGGTGGTGATTTTTTTGGTAGGGGGGAGGCGGTGAAGCCAGTGTGTTTGCGTAGTACCTTTCATAACGAGCAAACTTCCATTTTCAAGAATTGTTGAAACTGTTTCGCCCGATTCTTTGTGCTTAAATGAGAATTTTCTTTCTGCACCGAAACTCAAAGAACCGATCGCGCCATTTTTTTTCAAATCTTTTTCGGCGTCGCTATGCCAAGCCATTCCTTCATCGCCGGAGTGATAGAGATTGAGCAAGCAGGAGTTGAATGTCTCCTCTGTTTTTTCTTCTGTAATTTTCTTTAGTTCGAGTAATTCTGGCGTCCAAATTTTCGCTTGTTTGGTATTGTTGGAATAGGTATACTCAAACTCACGCTCACCGTACCATGCGACTTTTCTTTTGGTAATAATGGTTTTGCCAAAGATGACTGCAATGTCATTTTCCCATTCAATATTCTCCAAAAGCTTTTGATAAAAATAGTGGGCTTGTTCTTGACTAAATACTCTACCATAGTAGATTACTTCGCCATCACAAGGAAGCAAATTCACCAATTCATTCTCGCCAAAATTAAAACTCAATTCCATCTAAATAGAAAATGTCATTTTTAAAATAAAAAATAAGCAATCAAAAATCAACAATAGATTTACATCCTTCCCACCCAATAATAGCTTTCTTCCTGATTGGGCCCCACATATAACCACCAATGGCTCCGGATGTTTGGATCACCCGGTGACAAGGAATAATGAATGAAATTGGATTGCTTCCTATTGCTGTGCCCACTGCGCGTGTGGCTTTAGGGTTTTTAATTTTTTCGGCGATGTGACCATAAGTGCTCAAATCGCCGAACGGAATTGTGAGAAGGGCATGCCAAACTTTCAATTGAAATTCGGTGCCTTTAAGATGCATTTTTACCTGTTTCAAATCAAACCAATCATCCTTGAAAAATTGCAATGCATTATTTTGAAATGTATCATTGGCTTCTCTCAATTTCGCTTTTGGGAACATTTCGCTTAGATTTTTGAAAGCCAATTTGTGTTCATCTTCGAACGCCATATAGCATAGTCCTTTGCCAGTTGCTGCAGTAAGGATTTTTCCGAAAGGTGAAATCGAGTATGAATAAGTAATAGTCAAATTTTGCCCGCCATTCTTGTATTCAGCGGGCGACATACCTTCGATTTTTACAAATAGATCATGAAGTCTACTTGTGCTTGAAAGTCCTGATTCAAAGGCGATTTCAGATAGCGTAGGATTGTTTTTTCGAAGTAAACTTTTCGCGTGTTGAAGCGTGGTGTATTGAAGGAATTTCTTTGGCGAAGTGCCAACCCAATCAGTAAATAATTTTTGAAAATGAAATGGACTTAAATGAACATGAGCGGCCACGGCATCCAAATCTGGTTGTGATTTAAAGTTCTCTCCAATGTATTCTAAAGCCTTAGAAATTCGGTCGAAATGGATGTTGTCCCGCTCGTTCATCTTCTTGGTGAATGTCGCAAATTTGAGTCGTTTATTTTTCTAACAAAATCCATTTCTTGCGCGATTTTGTTGATTCGAATTACTATTTCGCATTCACGCGTTTCACAAATTCAATCACTCCCTTCATGAATATTTGCTGATCATCCCACATTGAAAGGTGACTGCCGTTTGGACAATAAAGGTATTCTCCATGCTGCACGAGTTTACTTTGTTCTTCCATCGCTTTGGGATCCATTGTATCGTGCTTCGCGCCAATCATAAGCGTTGGCGTTGCGATTTCTTTCAATCTTGCTTTAATATCCCATTTAGTTAATCTGCCGCTAATTCCGAATTCACTTGGTCCTTGCATCATAGTATAAATCGTATTGTTGGCATGTTTCGAAGAGCGATTTAAAGGCTCAGGCCAATCTTTTAATCTGCAAATATGTTCGTTGTAATAATTAGGAATAAGCAATTCCATGTAGCGAGGATTCGTAAAATCCTTCTTTGCTTCTAGGTCGCGAATTTCAGCAAGCACCTCTGGTTTCATTTGTTTAGCAAGCACCTCTTCGGCATATTTTCCATAGTCTGGTGCACTTGCCATCATATTTGAGATAATGAGTCCTTTAAGGTTTTGCTGATACTTTAAAGCGTATTCCATTGCCAAAATTCCACCCCAAGAATTGCCTAAGACATAGAAGTTTGAGCTATCTGCCCCAATAGATTTTCGAACTTGTTCGACTTCTTCTACAAAACGTTCGGTTGTCCATAAACTGCTGTCAGTTGGTTGATCACTGTAATAACTCCCAAGCTGATCATATTCATAAAACTCAAAATTTTCCCTTTGAAAGAATGTTTCAAAACATTCCATGTATTCATGCGTCATTGCTGGACCGCCATGAAGCAAAAGAATTTTGATTTTAGGATTATTTCCAAATCTTTTAGTCCACACCTTGAATTCACCAACAGGCGTTTGTATCGGAATCATCCGAACACCCCCTGATTCAATTGCGTCGCCGTAGTTGAAATAGTTTTTTAGTGCTGGCGAACAGGGCGGTGTTTCATTGGAGCAAGAAAACAGCGATATGCAAACAGATATGAAAAGAAAAATGCGCATGACAATTGTTTTTGAATTTTGATATGTGAAAGTAAGGTGCTTTTATGAATTGAATGTACTATTGGATACCAAAAGGAATATTCTAAATCCAATTATGCACTAAGTCACATGAATGGCGGGCTTGACATGCTTACCTTTGGTGAAATATTTTTTTATGAACGTCTTTGAAAGTCTTATCGCATCTGGTTTTGAAGGAACGATGTCATATCGTGAATATAGAGAGTTGATACACAGTTTACAAGCAGAAAATAAGGTAACAGGCTCCGTGCAAAGCGAGGAGCTGCTGGCTTACAGCAAATTGAACGATACTCGAATGGACCGCTGGGACAAGTACACGAAATTGTCAGATGAGACGATTGGCGCAATAAAGGCCGACAAGAGAAAATTAGATATTCTTGTAATTACCGAGGGTTGGTGCGGCGATTCCGCTCAAATAACTCCTGTGATAGAGCAGATAATAAACCAGAATCCAAATTGGAAGACACATTATATCCTAAGAGATGACAATTTGGATATAATGGACATGTTTCTAACCAATGGAAAGTCTCGATCCGTTCCCATGTTTATTTTGATCGAGAATGGGGAGGTAGTAGGAAAGTTCGGGCCTCGACCAAATGCGGCTCAAATGGCAATGGACGATGTGAAGGCAAGTGGAGCAGACGCTCATGAAGTAAAAGAAAAACTCCATCTCTGGTACGCTAGAGACAAGCATCAAGCGATAGAGAAGGAGTTTTTGCAAGCACTAGGCTATAAGCCGTAAGCCGTATGCTTAAAGCCTACAGCTTACTGCTTAAAGCTTATTAGGATTTTGTAAACCTCTTTGTCATCGTGCTTTGGCCTTTTGTCCATTTCACGAAATAGATGCCTTGAGAAAATTCATTCACGTTGATTTGGCGAGTGGTGTTTTCAATTGAAAGTACATCTTTGAAAATTACACGACCTGTCAAATCAAGAATCATTATCTCACCGCCTGTCCAAGATTCTGGAGTGTTGATCGTAAGTGCAGAGCTAACAGGGTTTGGGTAAAAAGAAGGAACTTCAACTTTAGAAGTGTTTTCATTTACACTTGCAATGGTTACTTGCTCCAATTTAACATCATCAACGTAATATAGACCAGAGCCATTAGTAACGTTGGTAGTGCCATAAAAGTCAACGGCAGAGAGTTGGTTTGTTCCAGCTGTTCCATTGGCGTTGTTTGTAGACCAGATCCAGTCACCTATCATAACACCATTTACCCACACTTTGCCATTGTCATTATTCAAGTCAGCTTGAATTTTCACATCAAACCATGTGTCTTGTGTAACTGTGGTTGGAGTGCCCGCTACACCACCTATAGTAGATGTGCAATTTCCAGAAATGTCAAAGAAAACATCACAAGCCCACTCATAGGCAGTTGATGATGCTGACCAGTTGTGCAATGCGTTGAAATATCCGCCTTGACCTGCAGGGAGATACATTTTCCATGAAATTTCATAAGCTCCAGTGGTGTAAGGACCAATTGGAAGTACGAGGTCAACACTAGTGCCCTCAATCTTAGCGCTGTTTGCGCCGCTGTTTGCATAATCTGTTGACACTTGTCCGTCTAGACCTGCGCTTCCATCCCATGTGTCCCATGAGGTTGATTGCTCTGCAACGCCCATCCCGGAAGAGTATGCGTCGAAATTGTCTTCAAGAATAATTTGAGAATGTGCTGAAAATACCATCGCGAAAGCGAGGCAGGAAAGTAAAGTTCTTTTCATAATAAGGTTTTGGTTTATTTCGTAACAACGCCACGAATATACCAAAAATCACATATTACGAAGTTTTTTCCATTTGGAGGTGTCAACTAATTTGCCGCCTTCACTAGTATTCTCAAACTCAGGACGAGGTATGCCAAGTTCATCACAGACGGATGAATAATATTCTAATCGAGTACGATGGTCATCAGAAACTATATTGAATATTTCTCCTGTAATGTCTTTCCTCAAAACCAATTCTATAGCTGAGATTACTTCTAACCCACTTACCAAATTGATTGGAGCCATTGGTTTGGCTACATTTTTTCTACCAGATAAAAATCTCGCTGGATGACGATTAAACCCATGTAGGCCACCCAAACGGAGAATAACAGCTTGAGGAAGTTGTTTGGTATAAATACTTTCGAGTGCAAACATGGGGCTCGATTCATCTTCATTCACCTCAGAAACAGAGGCTTCGATGTCTGGATAAATGGAAATAGAAGAAGTATAGATGAATTGAGTAACATTCTTTGCTTGTAAAGCTATTTTTTCATGTATCGCCCTATCCACCTCGTTCTTTGGGGGAGTTAGCGTGCAGATTACGGCATCGAAATCTTCATTAGATGGTATTTCTGGAACAACATAGAAAGGGATTTCTCTTGATTCTAGGGCATTTTGGCGCTCCGAATTCCTGGTGGTGCCTGACACAATGTATCCGA
>JBIIBU010000194.1:0-4155 GCA_044239235.1 Flavobacteriales bacterium | reverse complement strand
CTTCTTTGTAAACAGAGTTAGACTTAACCGCTTCGCCGACCTTTCGCCTCAATTTCCACAATTGGTTCTTTTGGTTTTCATCGTCAGCAAATAGTATTTCACCAGCTCCATATTCTTGAACTACTTCTGATATTTTCTCACAATCAGCCATCATCGAATCAAGATGATTTCCATCTACTTCTATTAAAAGATGCGCTTTTACATTATCATCTATTGGAAGAATTACATCATCAACGAATGTTAGCGTCCAATCAATAGCGTCTCTCTCCATAAACTCCAAGGCGGAAGGTGTAATACCTGCTCTGAAAATAGCACTTACAGCCTCACAAGCATTTTCAGCGGAGGTAAATGGCACGAGCATTAGGATGTCACTACTCGGTTTTGGAATGAGCTTTAATGTTGCTTTTGTAATAACTCCAAGAGTGCCCTCGCTGCCCACCATCAATTGGGTTAGATTATATCCAGTCGAATTCTTTAGAGTGTTCGCTCCTGTTTGAATGACATCACCATTCGGTAAAACCACTTCGAGATTCAATACAAAATCCTTGGTCACACCGTACTTAACAGCATGAGGACCACCGGCGTTTTCAGCGAGATTGCCACCAATAAAACATGACCCACGACTTGAAGGATCAGGAGGATAGTATAAACCTTGTTTTGCCACTTCTTCTTGTAAAACCTGAGTTATAACTCCCGGCTCCACAATCAATTGGAGATTTTTATCATCAATAGAAATGATTCGATTGAAACGCTCCATGCTCAAACCTACTCCACCATTCACGCTAAGAGCTCCTCCACTAAGGCCTGTTCTGGCGCCAATAGGAGTAACACAGATCGACTGCTCATAGCAATGCTTCAAGACCAGGGAGACTTCAGAAGTGGTAGTTGGTTTTACGACAACATGCGGCGGGAAAACCAAATCTTCTGTTTCATCATGACCATAGTCGTTGAGGATTTCTTTATCGGTAAAAACAAAGCTCTCGCCTACAATTTCAATGAACTGCTTTATATCAGATTCGTCTAATTTCTTATACATACGACAAAAGAAATAGGAAAAAGAAGATTGAGGTATTGTATTTGAAAGAATTAACTAACAGCGCATACTCAACAAATACCGCTCATAAATAAAATTGGGTCGACCTTGGTGGTTGTGTTAATTTCGTCCTCCTAGAAATATGAAAATGAAGAAATTTACCTTGATTATTGGGGCATTCCTTTTAACCGCCTCTCTGCCACTATTATCGCAAAAGAACCTTACAAACAAATTGATATGGGAAGGTCCTGAGTTTTCGGGCGACTTCTTCGCTGGTTTGAACTCCATGAATGATGGTTTGCACTATTCGCTTTCTGAAGAAAGTGATGCTTTTGGGACACAAATCGTAAAATACAGTTACTCTACCGGCGAAAAAGTTGGAGTAATCTCAACTGCAAAAGACATCTTTGGCAATACCGACAAATCAATTGAAGACTATGCTTTCAGCACAGATGAAAGCAAAATTCTGATAAGCACTGATATCGAGCCAATCTATCGCTACAGCTCTTATTCTAACTTTTTTGTGCATGATATGACGTCAAAAAAGACGTTCCCTATCACAGATTTCAAAAAAGGAAAACAACGCCTTGCAGACTTTTCTCCTGATGGAACTAAAGTGGCTTTTGTAAGAGATAACAATCTTTTCGTTGTAGATCTTGCTACACGCACTGAAACGCAAGTGACTTTCGATGGAGAAAACAACAAGATTATTAATGGAGGAACCGATTGGGTATATGAAGAAGAATTTGCGATTGTAAAAGGATTTGAATGGAGCCCGTCAGGCGATCGCCTTGCATACTATCGTTTCGACGAAAGCGAAGTGCGTGAATTCGGCATGGACATGTACGGGGAACTTTATCCTGATCGTTACACTTTCAAATACCCAAAAGCTGGTGAGAAGAATAGCGAGATCAGTATTTTCATTTATGACACTAGCAACCAAACAAGCCGCAGAGTCAACATTGGAACTGAAACTGACATTTACATTCCTAGGATTAAATGGACAAAGAGCAATGATAAGTTATGCGTAATGCGCATGAACCGTCACCAAAATCACCTCGAGTTCTTGTTGACTGACTTATCTAAAGTTCAACCTTTCGATATTGAAACTACAGTAATCTATGATGAAACTGCGAATACCTATATTGATGTAAATGATGCATTGACATTCACAAGTGATGGCAATAATTTCATCTGGAACAGTGAGCGCGACAATTACAATCACTTGTATCTTTTTGATATGACAGGAAAAGTGGTTTCTCAATTAACAAAAGGAACTTGGGATGTGATAGACTTCTATGGCTATGATGAAGCAAGTAGCACTATTTACTACAGTTCTAGCACCAATGGAGTAACAGAAAAAGATGTGTACTCGTACAGCTTTAAATTGAAAAAACCAGAGCCTAAAAAATTGAGTGTTAACCGTGGAGTAAGCGATGCTACATTCTCAAAAGGCTTTAAATTCTATTTGCTAAACCACAGTGATGCGAACACTCCAACGAACATTACTCTTTACGATCAAAAAGGAAAATCAATCCGCAATATTGTAAATAACGCAGCTCTAAAAGGAAGACTAGAGAAATATGATTTGACTAAAAAAGAGTTTTTCACTTTTAAAAATACAGATGGAACTGAGTTGAATTGCTGGATGATGAAGCCTAAGAACTTTGATTCTAACAAAAAATACCCTGTTCTAGTTGCGATTTACGGAGGCCCTGGTCACAATACTGTTGTTAATCAATGGGAAGGTCGTGGATACATGTGGCACCAACTGCTTTGTCAAGAAGGATATATTGTAGTGAGTGTTGATCCACGCGGCACTCAATACCGCGGTCGCGAATTCAAGCACGCTACCTATATGAATCTTGGTAAGCCTGAAACAGCAGACTTCATTGATTTTGCAAAGTATCTACAAGGTTTAAATTATGTAGATCCAAAACGTGTTGGGATGCAAGGTTGGAGTTATGGCGGATATATGACATCATTGTGTATGACCAAAGGAGCTGACTACTACAAGACAGGTATTGCAGTAGCTCCTGTTACTAATTGGAAATACTATGACAGTATCTACACAGAACGTTTCATGCGCACACCACAGGAAAATAGCGGTGGTTACGAGAACAATTCCCCTATCAACTTTGTAAAAAGCATGAAAGGAAATTACCTATTGATTCACGGTTCTGCCGATGACAATGTGCATTATCAAAATACAATGGACATGACAACAGCTTTGGTAAAAGAGAATATACCTTTCGACATGTTTATTTATCCGAATAAGAACCACAGCATTTATGGCGGTAAGACTCGTCTTCACCTCTATACCAAAATGACTGAGTTTTTGAAAGAAAATCTCTAGTTGACTAGTTTCAATTTTAATTTCCAAACTTCAAGCTGAGCCCCGGAATTCGCGAGTAGCTTGTAGTTTGGCTTCCCTTTATTACATTTGGCGGAAACCTTTTTATACCAAACCATAAATCCTATATGACAAATAACAGCTCAACTTCAAAACACCCATTAGGTCTGTACCTCTTGTTTGTGACAGAAATGTGGGAACGTTTCAGCTATTATGGAATGAGAGCCATCTTCATGCTTTTCATGGTGAAAGTGCTTTTATTGAACGACAAAGAAGCATCCGAAATCTATGGAAGTTACACAGGCCTTGTATATCTGACCCCGTTATTAGGCGGATATCTCTGTGATAGATATTTGGGAAATAGAAGGAGCATTCTTATTGGTGGCTTGCTTATGGCTGTCGGTCAGTTCTTCATGTTTTTGAGTGCGAGTGTTGGAGCTGAGGGTGGTGTGCCATTAATGTGGACAGGTCTCACAGCACTGATAGTTGGTAATGGTTTCTTTAAACCAAACATCTCTACAATGGTGGGCCAATTGTATCCATCAAACGACCGTCGAATCGATAGCGCATTCACTATATTTTACATGGGTATTAATCTTGGAGCGTTCTTCTCACCTCTTATTTGTAGCTCTTTCAGTGATTACAAATGGGGCTTTTTAGCAGCCTGCATTGGAATGTTGCTAGGTTTAGTAACTTTTATTGCATTGCAGAAGAAATACCTTATTTCCGAAGAAGGTCAAGAAATTGGAAAATCAGTGAAGCCGCTTGA
>JBIIBU010000178.1:0-4422 GCA_044239235.1 Flavobacteriales bacterium | reverse complement strand
GAAATCAATTCTCATGAGTGTAGGATCCATTGGAATCATTTTCTTCATGCTGAATTTTAAGCAATGGTTCAAATCTGAAACCGATATTATATCCTATTTCATTTATGGTTCAATGGTTATAATGCCAATACTTATCTTAACGGATAAGAGTCTAAAGCCATTTGAAATCAAAAGAATCATGGTCATTTTTATACTTGCTTTCTTTGTAATATTCTTTTGGGGTGCTTTTGAGCAAGCTGGTGCCTCATTGACACTTTTTGCTGACCGTCAGACTGATCGAACCGTCCTTGGTTGGGAAATGCCCGCTGAGTATTTTCAATCCGTAAATCCTCTTGCTGTAATTACACTTGCGCCTCTATTCTCCATATTGTGGGGAATGCTCTATAAGCGCAAATTAGAGCCATCATCTCCAACTAAAATGGCTTATGGCCTTGCACTTGTTGCGATTGGTTATGTTGTGATTGCAATAGCTGTTAAGGGCTTGGGAATGGGTGAAAAAGTGAGTATGTGGTGGTTAGTAGCACTTTATGTAATTCATACGATGGGTGAACTTTGCTTATCTCCAATAGGACTTTCTATGGTTTCAAAACTCGCTCCCTTGCGCCTGTCATCGTTATTAATGGGTACGTGGTTTTTGGCAAATGCTGCAGCTAATAAATTTGCGGGAACACTAAGTGCATTGATTCCACCGAGCGATGCAACTGCTCAAACTACATATCCTAGTTTCCTTGGATTTCAAATCACCAATTTGTACGAATTTTTCACATTATTCATTGTTATGACTGGAGTTGCCGCTGGAATATTATTCTTCCTAAGCCGCACACTTCAAAAAATGATGAATACTCCAGAGACCAACTAATCTCAACTTATTATGTGGTCTAAACACCCCAAGTCACTTCCTTTTCTCTTTTTATCTGAAATGTGGGAACGTTTCGGTTATTATTTAATGATCGGCATTTTCACTCTTTACTTGAAAGATGTTAAGACTGGCTTTGCTATGACTGAAAGGGAAGCAGCTGATTTATATGGGACTTTTATCGCATTGGTATTTCTCACTCCATTCATTGGAGGTTTAATTGCAGATAGATATCTGGGCTATTCCAAATCAATAGTTATTGGCGGTCTATTTATGGCTGCCGGTTATATGCTAATGGGTATTCATTCGTTACCCATGTTGTATTTGGCGATGACATTAGTTATTGTTGGAAATGGATTTTTCAAACCTAACATCTCTACCCTATTAGGCAATTTTTATTCTACTGATAAGTATCGCGAACGAAAAGATGAAGGTTACAATATTTTCTACATGGGAATTAATGTTGGAGCGTTCATCTGTAATTTCTTTGGTGCAGCCTTATACAATATACTTGGATGGCAATGGGCATTTTTTGCCGCAGGTGTAGGAATGGTAATTGGAGTTGTTGTATTTATTATTGGCTCCAAACACTACACAGGATACACTGCCCCAAAAGGCACCAAGCCTGGTGATATGCCATTGTCAAGAATAATATTGTTGATTTTGATTCCGTCCGTTCTTTTTGGATTGGGAGGTTGGTTTATCAATGGAGTCGAAGGCCCAAATAATTTGCACGCCGCAATTTTTGGCAGCGATAGCACCGATGCTTTCATTTTCGCATGCATACCTGTTATCTTTTTTTATTCAAGTTTGTATTTCAAAGCAGCACCAGAAGACAAACGTCCTGTAGGAGCATTGCTTACCATTTTTGCAGTAGTAATAATGTTTTGGGCTGTATTCAAACTAAACGGTACAGCTCTGAATACATGGGCAAACAACTATACGGACAGAACAATTCAAGGCACCACAGAAGATGTTATGAATGGTTTGAAACTGTCTACTGAATTAACTTATTCAAAGGACAGCACCAAGCTTTATGACGAGCAATTCAGGCTAATAAAAGAAAACGGAAAAACAGTAACAGTTGTAGATTATCCCAACTACTTCAAAAACGTTTCTGAAAATGAAATGCCTAGTGAAGGTCAATCAATCAGTGTCTGGTCAACCAATTTGAGTCAATCAATTAATCCTTTTTGGGTTATCATCCTTACTCCATTGGTCGTTGCGTTCTTTTCATTTTTAAAAATCAGACAGAAAGAACCATCAACTGCTACAAAAATTGCTTTTGGCTTGCTGATAAGCGGATTATCAGTACTTGTTATGATTGGGGCTGTAAAAGCAGGCGATAATGGAAGTGAAAAAGTGAGTGTGTGGTGGCTAATGGCTAATTACGGAATCATTACAATCGGAGAACTATTTTTAAGCCCTATGGGACTATCGCTAGTTTCCAAATTGAGTCCTGTTTCCATTACATCTTTGATGATGGGAGGTTGGTTCTTAGCAACATCCATTGGAAACAAACTCAGTGGTGTTTTAGCGAGTATGTGGGATGGTTATGATAATAAGGCCGACTTCTTCTGGATCAACTTCATGCTTTTGCTAGGTGCAGCTGGAATAATGTTCTTATTATTAAAAAGGCTTAATTCTGCAATGCAAGAAAAAGGTGTTCATTAATTTATAATAGGTTTTTATGAGTCAAATACTCGACTACGAAGAGGAAGTTCCAAAAGTTGATTCAGCATTAGCTGAAATCCAAAATTTCAAAGGAAAGTATCCAAAGCAACTTTGGTATCTCTTCTTCTCAGAAATGTGGGAGCGTTTTAGCTTCTATGGAATGAGAGGTATGCTCACCTATTTTATGGTGAATCATCTTTTCATGAATAATGAGCAAGCGAATCTTCAGTATGGAGCGACCCAAGCTTGGGTTTATGCTTTCACCTTCATTGGAGGACTTTTCGCAGATAAGATTCTTGGTTTTAGAAAATCACTCTTCTGGGGCGGTCTTTTAATGATTACAGGAAGTATAATCCTTGCAATTAATCCAACAGAATTCTTCTTCTTGGGTATTTCATTCAACATTATTGGAACGGGTTTCTTCAAACCAAACATTTCCAGTATGGTCGGTCAATTGTATAAAAATGGTGATAGCCGTCGAGATGCAGGATTCTCTCTTTTCTATGCAGGTATCAATCTTGGAGCGTTGCTCGGAGGTTATTTCTGTATCGCAATTGGAAAAGGGGAATTCATGGGGTCAATCATTTCTGAAGGACTTCGATGGAATGTTGCTTTTGGATTAGCTGCAGTTGTAATGACAATCAGCTTGATCACTTTTATTTACACACAAAAATCTCTTGGTCCTATTGGTCTTTCACCATTTGAGAAAATGGGAAATACAGGCAGAAGATGGCAAGACTATGCTGTATATGTTGGCGGCCTGCTTTCCATTCCATTGATCATGGTGATGGTTGCAAATACAACCTATACTGATTACTTTATGTATCTCATAGGACCATTCAGCTTGATATACTTAGGTTATGAAATGTCAAAGAGTACTGTTGATGAGAATAAGAAATTGGTAGCTGCTCTATTCTTTATCTTTTTCTCTGTTGTATTCTGGGCAATCTTCGAACAAGCAGGTGGATCTTTGAGTCTTTTTGCTTCAGATCACCTACATAACAAGTTATTTGGAATCTTTACTCTTGATCCAAACGGAGTAAATAATGCTGCCAACTCATTCTTTGTAATTGCCTTTGCAGCAGTTGTTGGTACCCTTTGGATATTCTTAGCAAAAAGAAAAGTTGAGCCGAATACCGTTGTTAAGTTCGGTATAGGATTTTTGTTCCTTGGCGCAGGATATCTGATATTCTTCTCAGGCAGATTCTTCGCGGATGCCGATGGAAAGTCATCACTTGATGTTTTTACTCTTGCCTATTTTGCCGTTACACTTGGTGAGCTTTGCCTATCCCCTATTGGATTATCTATCATGACTAAGCTTGCACCAGCGAGACTTCAAGGATTTATGATGGGGATGTGGTTCTTGGCGAGCGCTTACGGTCAGTATGTAGCTGGACTATTTGGAGCAAGCATTTCTCCTGATGATAATGCCACAGCAGTTGAAAAACTGAACGTATACACGCAAGGATATTATGACTTTGCCTGGTACGCTGTAATTGCTGGCATAGTTTTGATAGTCATTTCTCCGTTAATTAGAAAACTGATGTTAGACGTTAAATAAACCATTTCATGAAAAAGAACTTTATCATTTTTGGAGCGATAGCAATAGGTTTGGCAACAATGTCATTCTTATTGACTTCAAAAGATGCTTCAAGCCAAACTAAAACTGTTAAACAGCTAAGCGAGACAACTGTCGTTGAAGAAGGTGGTATTAACTGGATGACCATTGAAGAAGCAATGGCAGCAGAATCGAAAGAGCCTCGTAAAATCATGATCGATGTGTACACCAAGTGGTGCGGACCATGTAAAATGATGTCTCAAAACACATTTACAGATGCAGATGTAGTTTCCTATATGAATGAGCACTATTACTGTGTAAAGTTTGATGCAGA
>JBIIBU010000180.1:0-4356 GCA_044239235.1 Flavobacteriales bacterium | reverse complement strand
TCGTTTCGTATTTTTCTCCGATTGGAGTTTGCTCGTATAGTTGTTTTTCTGAAATTTCTTTTCGGAGAAATGAGTTCATCAATGCCGTTGTTGTAGGGATTAGAATCACCCATGCCACAGGTCCATTACCATCGTCATATTCTCCCACGGAGGCGGGATGTATTTCTGCTAATCGAGCCAAAACGTCTTGATCAACATCTAGCTGATTGTCGTCTGCTTTGGTATTAAATACTTCAGCAGCCAAAGCGATCATCCGTTCAAAATTTGTCATGGAACAAAGGTAGTGGGTTCGTGGGGTCGGGAGTTCTTGAGTTCGTGGGGTCTGGAGTTCGGTAAATAAAGTGGAAGCAAATGCACTCAAGTGGAAACAAATGAAAACGAATGTAATCAAATATACCGCGAAACTCGATAGCCCTGAAGGGGCGCACTACGGTAGACGAAAATAAACGGGCGATTTCCAAGCCCCGAAGGGGCGTAATATTGATTGCGCAAATGTACCCAAATGTAATTAGTAACCAGTAACCTGTCACCAGTCACTAGTCACCAGTCACTAGTCGTCAGTCACCCGCGTATCGTTCCCTCATCACGCTGAAGTGGTGTTTCTGATGTCCTACTAAGATAAAGCCCATGGCTAGCACGCTCATTGGATATTTCCAGCAAGTGCCGATTTTTTGTAAATCTTCATCGTCAAAGCTTTTGAACATTGCTATAGTTGCTAGTCGAACAGTTTTTAACTCATCAACGATGTCGTCAATTTCTCTTTCGATTGTCTTTGCATTTGCGGCATATTCATTTTCATCATAACTATTCGGTATGTTTGGATCCAAACGCGCATAACACAAGGTCCGGTAGCAGAATATTCTTTCTGTGTCTATGATGTGTTGAATAATATCTTTAACTGACCATTTGCCTTCAGCATATGTCCAGTTACCGAGATTGCGAAGATGAATCATATCAAGCATATCAATGTCCATCATGCTTTGTTCTAGTGCCTCCACCAAATCAATATCTTCCGCCAAATCGATATAGCGATCGAAGTAGCTCCCAAGGGTTGTAATCGAAGACTTTTTCATAAATCAAAGATAGTGACCAACGACCAACGACTAGTGACCAGTGACCGACGACTAGTGACCGGTGACTGGTTACTGATTGCATTTGGGTACATTTGTTTTCACTTGTGTGCATTTGTTTCCACTTGCTTCAACTACCACACTACCACACTACCAAACTATCACTCTATCAAGCTATCTTTGCAAAATGAAAAAGAAACTAGCCATTCTTGCATCAGGCGGTGGTTCTAATGCCGATAACATCATGCGTCATTTCGATAATTCGAGTGATGTGGAAATTGTTTTGCTTGCTTGTAATAAACCAGGGGCTGGTGCTTTCGATGTGGCGGCGAAATGGGATGTGCCTTCAATGTCAATTGATAAAACCAATTTCAAAGAGTCAGATTCTTTTTTAAATATCCTCAAAGAACTGCATGTGGATTACATAATTCTCGCTGGTTTTCTGTGGAAAGTTCCTGAAAATTTGGTGAAAGCGTTTGATGGAAAAATTATCAATATTCATCCTGCCTTATTGCCGAAGTACGGCGGAAAAGGCATGTACGGACATTTCGTTCATGAAGCTGTTTTCGCAGCAAAAGAAAAGGAGAGTGGCATTACTATTCATTGGGTAAATGAGCACTACGATGAAGGCGGGATAATTTTTCAAGCTAAAGCCCAAATCGATGAGACAGATGGACCTCATGAAATCGAGATGAAAGTTAGAGAACTAGAGATGGAACATTTTCCTGCCGTGATCGAGCAGGCTATTGGCTTTTAGCTTTTGGCTATTAGCTTTTGGCTTTTGGCTTTTAGCTTTTGGCTATTAGATTATTTGTAGAAGTCCCTGAGCTTGCCGAAGGATCCACTTTCCCATTTCCCCATTTTCCCATTTCCCCATTTCCCCATTTTCCCCTCTATGGGAATTACTGCTTTCGTAGGATACCTTTTTGGAGTTAACGTCTAGTTAGTTATTGGCATCGGCTATTTGCTCATTGGACTTCAGTTTTCTTTATTTAAGGAGCATTATAAATTACAGCTTGAAATCTGCTGCGATATTGTTTTTTTCCTTTTTTAAATGCTCTAAAAAGGCCGCTGCTACTGGAGAGTGTTTCTTGTTCTTTAACCAAATCAAACTCCAAGTTGTTTTAATCGGAAGGCCTTTGACTGGAATTATCTGAAGCTCTTTCGTCTGAATTTGGTTTTTTATTCCAATTAATGGCATAATCGAATATCCCAATCCTGCCATTAGTGCCTGCTTTACGGCTTCATTGGAAGTTAACTCCATTTTTTTTAATACTGATATTTGATTCTTTGTAAAAAAGTTTTCCATCGTTTGACGCGTACCCGAACCCTTTTCTCTAAAAATAAACGGCATATTCTCAAATAGACTTTTAGTCGTCGTTTTATTTTTAATCATGGGATTCGTGGCACCCACCAGGTATAGATGATTGGGGAGCAGATCTAATTTTTCGATTTGCATGGATGTAGGAAGGATACTCACCAACGCAAAGTCAACTTCGTTTTTTTCGAGACTCTCTATTACTTTTTGCTTGTTGGTGACATCCATGAGCAATTCGATTCCCTCATGTTTTTTCATGAACATAGATAGGAAGTATGGCATCACATATTTTCCTGTTGAGACTACCGATAATTTGAGTCGACCTGTAAGTTGACCTTTGTGCGCCTGTGTTTTGAAGTTGATCGCGTAAACTTGATTGATAATATTCTCAGCTGACTCCGCTATTTCTCTCCCGAAATCAGTAATGTAGAGCTTTCTGCCAAGAACTTCGGTTAAGGGTATGTCAAATTGATCCTGTAAGTTTTTCAATTGAATCGATACTGCAGGTTGAGTCAAATGCAATTCTTGCGCTGCTTTAGTAATGCTCTCGGTTTGAACGATTTTGAGAAATATCTGAAGTTGATTGAGTGTGTAGTTCATAAAATATGTTTATGGAAAGTATAACAAATATAAATAAAAATATATGGATATTCTCGCCCAAATTTGCATTCAATAACAAACGAGGCGCTAATGATCAATATTATAATTTACTTGCGACAAAATCAGCACCCAAAGGAGATTGTCAACTTTCTGCTAAAAGAAAAGTTGATCGCATCTGCTTCCATAGATGAGAATAATATTTCCTATAAAATGATTGATGAAGCTATTGTTGAAGAAGTATATACTGTGATAACTTCTCAATCAAAGGCCTTGTTATTCGACGATATAGTTAATGCGGTAGAAACCAAATTGGGAGAAAAGGTGGCGATTAACTCTATTCCGATTGTGGGAGCAAACGGATTTTTCAATGACACAATTCGCAAAAGAACTATTGCAATCTAGATCATGAACATAGATTTACTCGTTGATAATCTTACCAATCCTGCGCTATTATTTTTTGTCCTTGGTATTGTAGCAGTTTATCTCAAAAGTGATTTAGAAATACCTCAGAATTCCTCTAAATTTATTTCGCTTTACCTCTTATTCGCCATTGGTTTCAAAGGCGGGCAAGAGCTATCTCATGAATCTTTTTCTAGTGAAATAGGTTGGTCGATGTTGTTCGGTATATTTATTTCCTTGATCATACCGACTTACACTTTTTTTATACTAAAAAGAAAATTGAATATCTATGATGCTGGTGCAATCGCAGCGGCATATGGATCAGTTAGTGCCGTTACATTCGTAACTTCTGTCTCTTATTTAGAATCTCAACAACTCGCGCTTCATGGTCACATGGTAGCCATAATGGCGCTTATGGAATCGCCAGCGATTATTATAGGACTAGTTCTTATTTCTATTTTTAATAAAGATGAAAATGAGCATATCAGCAAGCGGAATGCAATCAAACATTCATTTACGAATGGAAGTGTATTACTTATTCTTGGAAGTTTGATTATCGGCTATCTAGCTAGTGCAAAACAGGCTGAGGGTATTCGACCTTTCACCAATGATTTGTTTAAAGGATTTCTCGCTATTTTTCTTTTAGACATGGGTATCACGAGCGGTAAAAAACTAAAGGCTTTCTTTTCTTTCGGTTGGTTTCCAATTTTGTTTTCAATATTTATCCCACTCGTGAACGGTAGCATAGTGGCCTTGGTAATTGCGCCCATTACTAGTGATGTCGCAAATAGATTCATGTTTGCAACCCTAGCTGCAAGTGCTTCATATATTGCCGTACCTGCCGCTATGAAAATTTCTGCTCCTAAATCAAATCCAGGACTACTTCTCCCAATGGCACTTGCTGTGACCTTCCCAATCAACATCACCGTGGGTATGCCGATCTATTTTTGGATTTCCAGTTTGTGATCT
>JBIIBU010000188.1:0-4234 GCA_044239235.1 Flavobacteriales bacterium | reverse complement strand
ACCTTAGCCAAAGCACCAACTACTAATATCCTAGAGTTTTTATTACCTTGCCGTATGATTAATTCGGCAAATTTTACTTTATTAAAGAAGTTGGTTTTTCTCACATTGGCATTGCTTCTTGCTAGCCATGGTTTTTCCCAAAATACGAATCTTGGAAACTTGATTAGCACCAACCAATGGGATGAGCTTTTTCCTAGACGTGCTGGAACTTATGGTGTGCATCCGCAAGGATACACTGCTGATTTTTATTCTTATGAAAATCTAATTCAAGCAGTTGATGAAATGTCTGATTATACTGTGGAAATTAGACTAAAAGAAGGTGTTTGGGGTCAACTGATTACAATCAACACTGTATCAAATGGCAATTCTTACAATTACTCAGATGTAGATGCTTCGTGGTATACTAACCCAACTCCTGAAACGATTGTCAATGTTGACTTTGCAGATTTCGTAAACCGAGAAAGTGATATAGATAACAGAAGAGAATTGGGTGCTTTTTTGGCAAACATCTCTAAAGAAACTACAGGCGGTTGGCAACAGCCAATAGGAGGAGGATCGGAAGGCGACTATGCGCAGTGGGGTTTGTATTTTGTTCATGAACTAGGTTATACAAATGATAATTCAGCAGGAACCTATTCACAAGCGAGTGCTGAGTTCCCTCCTAATCCAGCCGTTGGTTATTATGGTCGCGGACCGATTCAACTTTCATGGAATTACAACTACGGACAACTTAGTAAATTCTTATATAATGATGTGAGTATTTTGCTCGATAATCCCAATGTAATTCAAGAGGATGGCGTATTGGCATTCAAATCTGCTATTTGGTTTTGGATGATGCCTCAATGTCCTAAACCTTCGTGCCATCAAGTGATGCATGAATTGTGGGAGCCTGAAGCAGGGGAGTACACCTCAGAGAAAATGTATAAAAATGGATTTGCTCACACGAATAATATTATTAATGGGGGATTAGAATGCCGGTCCACATCAACAGCAGATTTTACAGCTAAAGTGATTTTACGTTCTGAATTGTACAAATTTTACCTGAATATTTTGGGCTTTACAGAAAGTGAAATTGCTTTGGAAAATTCGACTGAATATTCAACCTTGTGTTACGAATCAGAAGCTAATGCGATGCAGGATTATGCAAGTTGTTCTTTCAGCACATCAATAAGTACTTCTGAATTAGAGCAACCTAATGTCCTTATCTATCCCAATCCCGCATCAGAATTTTTAAATATTGTCTATTCACCAAGTTTTGAAAGGGCAGAAATGATTAATTCACTAGGACAAATAGTGGAGTCCATTGAACAGAATTCAACGAATTCTCAATTAGATATTTCAAACATAGAATCAGGTTGTTACACAGTAAGAATTTTTTCAAAAGAAAAAATGTTTCAAACTAAAGTGTTGATAAACCACTAAAGAGCCAAAGGCAACAACTCAAATACCTACCTTTGCCAAAAGCTTACAGCCAACGGCCAATAGCCAAAAGTTTACAGCCAAAAGCCGCATATGATAAACTCCACAGAAATACTCTCTTGCTTCATGGTCTTGTTTGCCGTGATCGACATCTTTGGTAGTTTGCCAATTATTCTCGACATCAAACAAAAGACCGGCAACATCCAACCTTGGACTACCACTGGAGTATCACTTTTACTGATGATTTTGTTTCTTCTGATTGGAGAAAAATTCCTTGGTTTCTTTGGTGTTGATGTCTATTCTTTCGCTGTAGCAGGCTCGTTTATCTTGTTCTTCATTGCGATGGAAATGATACTCGGGATAAAGCTTTTCAAACAAAAAGAAGGTGCTGAGAAAACATCTTCAATCGTTCCTCTAGCCTTTCCAATTATCTCAGGAGCAGGAACTTTCTCTACACTTATCTCCCTTCGAGCGGAATATCAAGTAGTCAATATTGTAATCGCTGTTTTATTGAACATGCCAATTATTTTCTTTGTCCTTAAAATGACCAATCGAATTGAAAGATTCCTGGGAGTTGGGGGATTGGCTATTCTAGAAAAAGTATTTGGTATTATTCTTCTCGCGATTGCACTCAAACTCTTCTCTAAAAACGCACAACATTTATTAGGATGAGTGCGGTTCCGGAAATTATTATTTACACAGATGGTGCAGCAAAGGGAAACCCAGGCCCAGGTGGCTATGGTATCGTCCTAATGTCTGGTAGGCATTATAAAGAACTCTCACAAGGTTTTCGACTTACAACTAATAATCGGATGGAGTTACTCTCTGTTTGCGTTGCGCTAGAATCCTTGAAAACATTGGAATGCAACGTTACTGTGTTCTCCGATTCTCGTTATGTGGTTGACTCGGTAGAGAAAAAATGGATAGACGGATGGATTCGCCGTGGTTGGAAAAATGTGAAAAATCCCGATTTATGGAAGCGATACCTGATGATTGCTGCAAAACATCAGGTCAAATTTAAGTGGGTACGCGGACACAACGGGAATGAAATGAATGAACGATGCGACGTACTTGCTGTTGCTGCAAGCAATGGCCGCGACCTTTTGATTGACGATTGGTATGAAAAATACGGTCAAGATCAACAAACACGCATCTAGTGTTGTTTTAGTCTGAATGCGGTACATTTGCACCGCAATTTTATAGAAACCTGCAAATCATAATACATGCGTACAGATCTTTATCAAGGGCACGACTATTATCTAATGGACGACTTGCTCACGGAAGAACACAAATTGGTTCGTGATACAGCACGTGCCTGGGTGAAAAAAGAAGTTTCCCCAATCATCGAACAAGCTTGGGAGAAAGGCGAGTTTCCTCGTCACCTTCTTAAAGGCTTAGCTGATATTGGAGGATTCGGTCCTTATATCCCAGAAACTTACGGTGGAGCTGGACTCGATCAAATTTCTTATGGATTAATCATGCAAGAACTGGAGCGCTGCGATAGCGGTTTGCGTTCAACTTCTTCTGTACAAAGTTCGCTTGTTATGTACCCTATCTGGAAATACGGTACTGAAGAGCAACGTCAAAAATACCTTCCAAAATTGGCAAGCGGTGATTTCATCGGTTGCTTTGGATTGACAGAGCCAGACCACGGTTCAAATCCATCTGGAATGACTACTAATTTCAAAGATATGGGCGACCATTATCTTTTGAATGGTGCTAAAATGTGGATTTCTAATGCTCCTTTCGCTGACTTGGCTGTTGTTTGGGCAAAAGATGAATCTGGTCGTATCCACGGTCTTGTTGTAGAACGCGGAATGGAAGGCTTTACTACTCCTACAATGCACGGTAAATGGAGCCTTCGCGCTTCAGATACAGGCGAGTTGATCTTCGATAATGTAAAAGTTCCAAAAGAAAACCTCCTTCCAGGTCGCAGCGGATTGGGTGCTCCATTGAGCTGCCTTGATAGCGCGCGCTACGGAATCGCTTGGGGTGCCATCGGTGCAGCATTAGATTGTTACGATGTGGCACTTCGTTATTCAAAAGAGCGTATGCAATTCGGTAAGCCAATCGGTGCTTTCCAAATTCAACAAAAACGCTTGGCTGAAATGATTACTGAAATCACTAAAGCACAATTGCTCACTTTCCGTCTAGGACAACTTCGTAACGAAGGACGTGCAACATCTGCGCAGATCTCTATGTCGAAGCGTAACAACGTGAACATGGCGATCAACATCGCACGCGAGGCACGTCAAATGCTAGGTGGAATGGGTATCACCAATGAGTATCCATTGATGCGCCACATGTGTAACCTAGAAAGTGTAATCACTTACGAGGGCACACACGATATTCACTTGTTGATCACAGGTATGGATATCACCGGCTTCGACGCATTCAAATAATGGTTGATGGCTAATGGCTGATGGTTGATGGATTTGCGCTTCGCGCATTTCAAATTATAAAGAATTTGTCATCAAGATAGATACTGAAAAGCCCCGAAAACAAAGTTTTCGGGGCTTTTCTTTTTCTGCTTTACTTTGCAAAGAATAGTTTTCATCCATCATCCATCATCCATCATCCATCATCCATGAGCGAAGCTCTAAACCTCAATAAGACCCAAAAGTTAATCCTTGCAATTAGTGCAATGGTGGTGATGGTGGCTGTCATACTGATTCCGAAGTATACTGAGCCGAAAGCTCAAGACGATGTTATAGTTTATATCGCCCAAAAGCTCAACGCAGATTGTCCCGTTAATATTGACGAAAGAACTGTCCTCGATAGTGTGAATACAACATGCAAAATCTGCATCGATTAT
>JBIIBU010000048.1:0-10528 GCA_044239235.1 Flavobacteriales bacterium | reverse complement strand
TGCGTTGGCGATGGCTGTTTTGATCTTGCTATTTATGGAAATACAATAAATCCAATTAGCTATACTCTGTTCGATGTTGCAGGAAATGTTGTTGCAACAGGAACAACACAATCATACGGCCAAGCTACTATCTCTGTATCTGAAGGTAACATTTTTGGCTGCATGGATACCTATGCATGTAATTACAATCCAGATGCTACTTGTCAAGATTGGTATAATTGCGATTACAGTTGCTTTGGCTGCACAAATCCAGATGCATACAACTATGACCCAACTGCTACTATTGATAATGGATCTTGCTGCACTAGCGGATGGATTAATGTTGAATTCTCTCAAACTGCTTACTTCGTAGCATATGACAATACCTATTCAACTTATGTTTCTGGTTCATATCCTTATGACACTGGTTTCTGTGCCTTCGATGGTTGCTTTACCTTCTATGTGTACTCTTACATGGGAACACCTGTAGATTTCACTTTCACAAATACAGATGGCGAGATTATTTTCCAAGGCACAACAGATGCATCTGGCTACTATTTCGGATCTGTAGGTTTAGTCGGTGAAACACCAGGTTGCACAGATGAAAACGCTTGCAACTACAATGCAGACACTACTTGCAACGACGGAACATGTAACTACTATTGTGGTGGCTGCACAGATCCTGGTGCAATCAACTACAATCCATACTCATGGTATGATGATGGAAGTTGCTTCTACACCATGGAACCTCCAATGATGCAATTGCAAACTGAATCGTTCGAAGCTGAAGATGTATATTATGTTAGAATGGATGTCCTTTCTGTTGGAAATGGCGCACCATATATCATGATGAACACGCTGAATACAGAAATGAACATGATTGAAAGCAATGGTCAATACTACACTGGTCCTTTCCCTTGCGGCGAAGACGTTAGTATTGCTCTTCATAGCGCTCAATACGGTATGATGGAATATGTAGTTACCGATCCGTTGAACGGAGCTTGCAGCATCGCAAATTCTGTAGAAGAAAATACAAGCGTTTCAAGCATTTCACTTTATCCAAACCCTGCAACAAATGAAGTCAATCTTCGTGGACTTGAAAGTGGTGTATGGACAATTCGTATTATGGACATGACAGGAAGAATAGTTGCTGAAGACAAAATCACTGCAACAGGTTCAGACCATCAAATCAATATCGACAACTTGGTGAACGGTGTTTATCAAGTGGCGCTTACTAACGGAACGACTGTGAAGACGGCAACTTTGGTAGTAGGTGGTAAGTAGTAGGTAGTTGGCTATTAGCTGTTAGCTATTGGCCATTGGCTTTAAAGAAATAAAAAAGTCGGAACAAAAGTTCCGACTTTTTTTTATTTCATACATCATACTTCAAACTTCATACTTCATTTAAAGTAAACTCCATTAGACCCTATCCCTGCAGTGTATGTGTTTTGCAACACACCGCTACTTGAATAGCGGTAGATCGATGAAGCATACACGAAATCGGTGATTGAACTTAGCCAGATTTCACCGTTGCTTCTTGCATCTAGCGAATTGAAATCTCCTGAGATAAATACATCACCAGGCAATTCACCGTCATTGATATTTAGTGTGTATACATTTTCATTAATGTAATAAATCGTAGAACCATCAACGCCGATTTCAAGTAGTCTTGGATGATTACCATTCACTCCTACTGTTTCTGAACCCTCTACTGCTAATGTGGTTCCATCGATAACCGCTAGCTTAGCATCGCTATCACCGATTACATTCCAATTTTCATCATACAACGTTTCTCCGCTGCATAGCACCCATATATCGCCTGTTCCATCTGCTGCAATATCAGCTGGACGGTCACTTATGGTGATTGTTTCGACAACAGCATTTGTGGTTAGATCAATTACCGAAACAGTATTATCTGTGCTCCAACCTCCGCTGTTGCAAACGAATAATTTTCCGTTTTCAACCAACATTCTATCTGGTCCATTGCCAACAGGAATAGTTGCTTCAATAGACATTGTCGAAGGATTGATGACGATTACATTTCCAGCCATACTTCCGGAAGACAAGTACAATTTTCCATTGCCACCATCAACGATATAGCGGGGATAATCAACAGGAGAAATAGTTCCAACATTGGTAAAATTGCTCACGTTGAAAACCTCAACTTTATTAGAATTATTCAAGACAGCAAATACCTTTTCATCGTTAATAACCATTGACTGCAAAACATCACCAAGCGAAACTCCATTCGCATCAAAATAAGGATCAATTGTAACTTCTCCTGATCCATTAATGAAAGTAATGGAAGCATTATTCCCCATAAAGTTACCCTCATTCATCACATACACCGAACCTTCTGTAACAACAGGCGGCGTTGTCGTTTCCTCGTTCTTGTCTTTTTTGCATGAAGACATAAAGCCCACAAAAACGGACAACACAATCACTCTTTTCATTCTCACATTACTTTTTTAGTGGATAATAATTTAACTGCAATCCTATAACACGACCTGGCATCGCATACGATCTGATTGCTTGATAATTGATATTGAAAATATTTTGAAGATCTATTCTTGCTTCAATGTTCTTCTTCGATCCAAAAGTGTACCCAGCAAAGACATCAACCAATTGATAGCTCGGAAGAATTTGACTATTCAGATTTGCTTCCGTCGTGTAGCGCTTATCATACAAGCGATACGACATTCCTACATCCCATTTCTTAAAAAGAAGATCAGCAGAAACATACCAGTTGTTGCGAGGTGTATAGGTCATTACAAAAGAATCATCTCGATTCCATTTGGTGTCATTTACACCTCTTGAATTCGTGAATAGATACTTTGACTTTAGGTATAGATTGATATTGCCCAACTTTCTTTTGTAATCCAATGATACACTTGCACCATAGGTTCTGACACTTTTCAGATTCATCGGAATCCAATTCCCAAATTCGCTCGGCACCCACTGAATCCACTCATTATAATCAGAGAATCTCCCTTCCAATTGAACGATAAATTCCCGATAGTCACTTTTTCTGAAGGCCCATTCGGTTTCGACAAATGCATTAACTCCCTCTTCAGGTTTCAAATCTCTCTGGCCGCCGGGAACCCAAAAACGCTCATTCATATCAGGCACACGGAATTTTGAAGATGCGCCAAATGTCAAATCTGGAGCGTGCAAAATGTTATCGCTCAATTGCAAATAACAAGAAATTCCATAAGAAGGTTTTGAAACATAATGTTGTCGCCACTCCTGATAAACAAAGCCCTTCACATAATGTGGATCGTGGTATCTAAACTTTCTTAGAACAGAAAAAAACGCGGATTGAAATGGTTCCACAACTTGATTATTCCAATAATTGTTGTTTTCTACTTTCAAGAAATTCTGACGCACATTCCATTCAGAATAATAGCGTTTATAATGAGAGGTACCGCTAATTTCATTCACCCACAATTGAGTTCTTAAATTAGAAATTGAAACAGTAGGCGGATCTGAACTATGATTTATATCTGAGTATTTCTGATCGTCTTGTACGAGAGTAGACTTGAAGTGCACAAATGACCTCTCTATTTTTCGATTAAAATTAAGTTGACGCCAAGTCAATGTAACTCCCGCGCGCCAAAGGCTATCGCGCTGTTCGGCATTACTCTCTCCTAGCGAACCCATAATCTCAGGAAGATTATTTGCTCTTCTTTGCCACCATATAAAAGCTTGAGCGTTCCAGGAATTCGAAATAAAATAATCGAAGTGATTATACAAGATAACCTGTCTGCTATTGTTGTGAAGTTGTTTTACTTTCGGCTTTCCGAGTTGGTAATTATCGATATAAGAAAATTCATTCTTATTCGATTCTTGTTGGAATAAATAAGACCATGTAAAGTTATTCTTATGAAAATTTCCCTTTACTGTGGCGTAGCTATTGAACATAGAATTCAATCCTGTCGTAAGGCGAAGATTAGTTGATCGGTTAATCTGATTATTCAGTGTAATGGAAGAACTCATTCCACCCTGACTAAATCCTACGTCATTTGCGTTTTGACTTAGCCCAACACTTGAAAACGCATTCATTGGAATAAGCGAAAAATCAGACAATCCTAGGGAAGGACTATTCAGAGAAACTCCATTAATAAATACACCAGAGTGATCAGCTGCCGACCCATTAATTCGAGCCGTGATTAGTGAACCTTGAGGTCCATAACTAATCACGTTCGCCATACCTCTTCGATCGAGAAATTGTCCGAGGTTATCGGTTCCAATTCTTTTCACATCAACGCTGTCCTTGGCTTGTCGAAGCGGATAGCACAGTTGAAACTCAGGAATAACAAGCATCGGCAAGTCTTCTGTTTGCACGAAATTCGTATCCAAAGAAGCGATTTGCGCATGCATTGGAGTGCACAGCAATAGCAAAAGAGTAATATGTAAAAGACGCAATCTGTTCATTACCTCTATTGCCTTTTCCCGGACAACGTTGTTGGTTAATGCTTCTGGCAGGTCTTCTGACTCTCCCGGTTCTTTGTCTCCTTCCCATCTCGCTTTTGGCGAAACAGTGGATGCGATTTGACAAAGACCTCAATCTCCTTTCGGAGTAGGATCACAGCTGCGGGTACAGTTCATGTATTTCACATGATTCCCTTTTAATCGAACGACATTGCACAATGCCCTCGAACCAAATGCGGCACAAACGTACGAAGAAAAAATCAAAGTGAGACAGTGAGGCGGTGCGCCAGTGAGACAGTTTGGTAGTAGGTGGTAGGTGGTAGGTGGTTAAAGCCCCGGAGGGGCGCTCTATGGTAGCAGAAGGAATGTGCGTTTGTTTTAAAACCCCGAAGGGGCGTGATAGTTTGGTAGTTTGGTAGTTTGATAATGAACACAAGTGAATACGAGTGAACACAAATGGAAGCAAATGGAAAAGTCTCAAGTAACCAGTATTCAGAAATCAGGAATCAGGAATCAGGAATCCGAAATCACCGGCACACATTACAATTCGCGCGATCGTGATTCATGCCGAAGTGGAGGACTGCGGGTTTGGTGGGCTTAATTTTTTCTAGGTAAATCTTGCGCTGTGACTCGTTTAGCTGCAATTGAATTTGATAATCACGAATGTCTCGGATGTCCTTTTTCTTGATGTTTAACTCAAGTACTTTAGCGTTGAGCTCTTCCTCCGTAACATCGGCTTTTTCCCACGCCTTTATTGATGTGTCAATGTCGTGAAGTTTGACTACTGCATCGGTGTAAACGCTATCAATCTTATGCTTCTGCAGATTGTCTGTATTCAACTCCGTGTGCAACCTAGACAAAAAAGAAGAGTCCTGTGCAGCTAATTGCTGCGCCAGGACCCCGCTTGAGCTTATTATTAAAAAACTAATTATTGCGAGAATATACTTTGTCATTGTACTTGAGCAGTGACAAATATAGCACCAAAAAACAAAGGCCCTTTCCCTATTAGTCCACCTCAATCCTTTCTTCGCTCACACCATGGCAACTATTGCAAGCTCCTTTTGTAATGGATGAATTCATATATTCCACTTCTCCGCTGCTTCCGAAAACAGCAGGATAAAGTCCACCAGAAAAATTGATGTCATCTGTAGTATAGAAATTACCTTTTGAATCGCCATAAATCGTAGCTCGCA
Source organism: Flavobacteriales bacterium (assembly GCA_044239235.1). Taxonomy (GTDB): domain Bacteria; phylum Bacteroidota; class Bacteroidia; order Flavobacteriales_D; family Sanyastnellaceae; genus JAIXWP01. Next base: position 4,925 of record JBIIBU010000048.1, on the reverse strand, counting down.
ATTCACCTTGCCCATCAGGCTGAGTAAATAGCTTCACTATTGCGCTTGAATGAGTGCTTCCTGATGAATAATAAGCCGTACCGGCTGCATTAAAACACCCCTCACCCTCGCCACCTTCAGTATGACATGACATGCAATTTCTTCCCATATTGTGACTATCATCGCCACCCGCCGAACTCACGTTTGTCTCGCCACACGCGGGTTCATTCTTGCATGAAACAGCGAACATGCTCACTGTTATTACGGCCATAGCCATCACCACTATCTTCCTTTTCATATGAAATACTTATTTTGATAAGATACATCAAAAGTAACCCTCATCCCTTCCTCTTCCTCGCGAAAAAGAACCGAACGGGGGAAAAGGATGGCTGAAGGATGATGGATGATGGATGAGGTGCCTCTCGACTGCGCATGCTTTTTTGAGGATGCTCTTTTATTGCACCGCCCTTCGACTCCGCCTTGCCTCGCCTAAAGGCTCGACAAGGCTAAGCTCAGGGACCCTGGTCGCGCTTTTAAAAGGGATTTGCTGCTTGAATAAAATCACTTTATGATTTTATTCAAGCAGCAAATCCCCCCCGCGAGCGCGACACCGGGTCCCTGAGCGTAAGGAGCGAAGCGACTGGAGTCGAAGGGCCCCTTGTGGTTATATTTGCTCTATGAGAATAATTCAACTTTTCTTCTTCATACTACTCCTCGCGGGCTGTAGCGTTTTTCGAGTTACTAGAGTTATGGAGGAACCTGTAGTGCTTCAAACTTGCATTGACCTTACTGATCCGTTTGTTGGGACTGGTGGACACGGTCACACCTATCCGGGTGCTACTGTTCCCTTTGGAATGGTGCAGCTTTCTCCTGACACCCGTCTCGATGGATGGGATGGATGTGGTGGTTATCATTATTCTGATAGCATCGTTTATGGTTTTTCTCATACCCATTTGCAAGGCACGGGAGTAAGCGACTACGGCGATATTCTCTTTATGCCTACCAATGGAAAAACTACTCCTTCCGCAAAATGGAGAGATGCCTATAAAAGTAAATTCTCTCATACAGCCGAAGACGCACATCCTGGCTATTACGGCGTGGTGCTCAAGAATTACGGCATCATGGCGGAACTTACGGCTACTGAACATGCAGGTATCCACAAATACACGATGACGCAAGGGGATACTTGTCGCCTTTTCATCGATATGATGCATCGCGATAATTTGCTCTACTACGATTTGCAAACTATTGGTGATACTGTAGTCTATGGCTATCGTGTTTCCAAAGCTTGGGCTGAGGAACAACACACGTATTTCTACGCAGTATTCTCTCGTCCTTTCATCAAGGTTGATCAATTGATGGAACGCACTGAAACGATTGATTCTCTAGGTCAACGCCAAATCAATTATGAAGAAATGCAACAATTCGGAGTGCTCTTCCCTCCTGCCGATACTAATCAATTGATGATTAAAGTGGGGATAAGCGGTGTCGATTGTTATGGTGCTCAACACAACTTATGGAAAGAAGCTCCGCATTGGGATTTTTCTCAATATGTTGTCGATGCAGATCAAACGTGGAGAAAGCAATTGGAAAAACTTCCTTGCCCTGATTTAGAACCAAACCCTGGTGTGTATTACAGTTCGCTTTACCACTGCTTTACCACACCAAACGTTTGGAGTGATGTCGACGGCAGATACCGCGGTATGGATAAAATAGTTCATACAGACACTGTACATAAACATTACACTGTATTCTCACTTTGGGATACGTTCCGTGCATTACATCCACTATTGACAAAAGTAGAGCCTGAAAGAACAGGAGACTTTATTGCGTCTTTCATTTCAATGTATGAACAGTCTGGAAGACTTCCTGTATGGGAACTTGCGGGCAACGAGACCAATTGTATGATTGGTTACCATAGCGCTCCGGTGATCATGGAAGCTTATGCACAGGGATTGAGAAACTTCGATGCAGAGAAAGCATTAGAAGCAATGGTTGTTTCTGCAAATGCAACACAAGAACTCAATGACTATGAAAAATACGGATACGTGCCTGCGGAAAATTATTCTGAAAGCGTTTCCAAAACTTTGGAGTATGCTTTTGACGATTGGTGCGTGGCTGGTTTAGCTAAAATGCTCAACCATCAAGATATCTATGAGCGATTCATTGTGCGTTGTCAAAACTGGAAAAACGTTTATGACCCAGAAACAGATTTCTTCAGACCGCGCAGAAATGGGGGATTCCCTGAACCTTTTGATCCATTCCAAGTGGATTTTAATTTCACGGAAGCGAACGCGTGGCAATACCGTTTCTTCGTTCCCCACGATATGCAAACCTTGATTCGTTATCATGGTGGAAAAGCGAAATTTAGAAAAAACTTGGACGACATGTTCAGCGTGTCATCACAAACTACCGGACGCGAACAGGCAGATATTACTGGCCTTATCGGACAATATGCACACGGTAATGAACCCAGTCATCACGTGGCGACGCTCTACAATTACACCGATGGAAATAGTATAAGAAGTGCTCAACTTTTTGATAAAATAAAAAGAGAGCAATACCAATTCGCACCAGATGGTCTTTGTGGAAATGAAGACTGCGGACAAATGTCGGCGTGGTATGTTCTTGCTGCACACGAAGTCTATAGCACCGTTCCAGGCATTGGACGCTTTATGATGATTGATAGTATTCCAGAGGTGTTGGATCCAGAATTGAATTCTGTAAAAAGAAGAAAAGGACCAAGACATTTAAATGATCTTCCTCCGAGATACCCGAATTCATTTACTTCAACATCCCAATTCCCTAATGCTGCTGTAATAGTAGCGAGTCCAGTCACCGAGAAGGTGATTGTTCCATTACCCATTATCAAAGGCCCACAAACATCGTTTGAAAATGAGGCCACCATCAGCATCTACCATGTTGACACGCTGATGACATTTGAGACTTTCTTCTTTACTGAATCGGGCGAAACCATTGACATGCGCAATAGCACTAGTTTCAAAATAAAAGAAAGCGGAACAGTAAGATGCGTTGCTCTTCACCTAAATGGCAAAACAAGTGAACAGGTGACAGCGAAATTTACCAAGCGTATTTCTGAAACAAAAATCAAATTAGATTCACAATATAACAATCAATATACTGGAGGAAGTTATGATGCGCTTGTAGATGGCATGCGCGGAGGAACAGACTTTAGAACAGGCGCATGGCAAGGCTATCAAGGTCAGCCGGTGATTGCGAATATTGATTTAGGAAAAAATATTCCGATCAATAGCATTGCACTTTCTTGTTTACAAGAAACAAAATCATGGATTTGGTATCCTGTGAAAATTGAATATTACGTATCGACAGATGGTAGCAAATTTGAATTAGTAGGAACGGCAACAGAAGAAATTTCACAAAGCGAAACACCTTCGGTGAAAGAGTTTACTGTTAAAGCAAATACTTCTGCGCGTTACATCAAAGTTGTTGCTACACCAATGGAATCAATACCTTCATGGCATTTGGGTGCTGGTGGAAAGCCTTGGATATTTGCAGATGAAATTATCATTAAGTGATAATACGATGAAAGAGAATCCTATTTTTTTCAATAACCATTTGGCCCACACAACGATGTTTCCGTTGGGGTTAAAAATCACTCATGCAGAAGGCATTTATGTGATTGATGAAAATGGAAGAAAATACATGGACATGGTTTCTGGCATTGGCGTTAGCAATCTAGGGCATGGAGTAAAATATATTACCGAGGCTATCAAAACACAAGTGGACAAACACTTGCATGTGATGGTGTATGGCGAATACGAGCAGTCCGCTCAATCGCGCGCTGGAAGTGTTTTGTGTAATCTATTGCCTGAGCAATTGAACTGTGCCTATTTCGTAAATTCAGGAACAGAAGCGAATGAAGCTGCTTTGAAATTAGCAAAGCGTGTAACACGTCGTTCGCGCATTGTGAGTTGCAAAGGCGCTTATCATGGCAGCACACATGGATCACTTTCAGTGAGCAGCAATGAAGTAAAAAAAGCCGCATTTCGTCCACTCCTACCCGACGTATATTTTATACGATTTGGAGTTATAGAAGACCTCGAATTGATTGATGAAAACACAGCGTGTTTGATCATGGAAACAATTCAAGGCGATGCGGGAATTCGCATACCAACGGTAGAATATATGCAGGCTGTAAGAAAGCGCTGCACAGAAATGGGTGCCATGTTGATCTTAGATGAGATACAGGCAGGCATGGGCAGAACAGGCACCATGTTCGCGTTCGAGCAATTTGGTTTAGTACCAGACATTCTCACGTTGGGCAAAGCATTAGGCGGTGGAATGCCCGTTGGATGCATGGTGAGTTCGCAACAAAAAATGCGGGAGCTTACTTATGATCCGCAATTGGGTCACATCAGCACCTTCGCTGGACACCCTGTGGTTTGCGCATCTGCAGCCGCGTGTATAGAATACATGGTAGAAAATAAAATCGTAGACGACGTTGAAAGAAAAGGGCGATACATCGCAGAGCGACTAAGACAAATGACTGGAGTCATTGAAGTAAGACAGCGAGGCCTTTTCTTCGCCATCGACATGACCAACGCCGACATCGTATCGAAAGTAGTTACAACATGCCTAGAAAAAGGTCTAATCAGTTTCTGGTTCTTGAGTTGTCCGAGTAGTTTCCGCATAGCGCCGCCCTTGACGATTTCCGATGAGGAAATTGAGGTAGCGTTGGGGATTATTGGTGAGGCTATTGGTTGTTAGCTGCAGAACGTTAGACCCAACCATTTATCAAAAATTAATTCATTATAGAACAATGTTTAATCACGGGTTTTCAGACGAAAAGGCTATTGAAGAAATAGTAAAAGACTTTGTAGGTGTCGATATAAGTGGAAAACCCTTAAAACAGGTTTTGGAAGAAATAGCTATAAAATTTGATGAGAGATATAAAAACCTACAAC
>JBIIBU010000040.1:0-11860 GCA_044239235.1 Flavobacteriales bacterium | reverse complement strand
AATTCTCATCGCAAAATCTGAAAGTAAAATTTGAATACATAATAAGCAGAGTAATCATATTATATGAATTAGATGAAACGAATGCAGCCAACGTTAAGAAGTTTTTCTGGGATACTGCCATAGCCATTCGAACATTAAGGCAGTCTAAAGAGTCCGGGCTGGATTATGAAATAAAAAAAGCTAGCACTGAAAATAAAAAAATATCTAGAACCGATCCTAATAGTATCAATAAGGCAAAATCATTTGCTGAAATATTGGAGGTAACATTATATGAATACGAAGATTCTGACATCAATATAACGAGTTATGCATATTTTGAAAAAGGCAATCTAGTTGTGGATTATTGGAAGCTTGGTGACAATTATGAAGATGAATATTTTACGATAGTTACAAATGAAAATTTATCTCAACTATACCAAGAACTTGAAATAGAAAATGAAAACAAGGCCGAACTATTAATAACACTAAGGAATGTATTTAAAGGGGAAAAATGTTTTGAAAAAGTAAAAGATTTTCTGAAAATAAAAAATATCCAATTTGAAAATATTGTTCGGCATGATGATAAATGACACTTCAAAGTCTCATCGCCAATCTGTTCTTCAGACTTATCAGTTTGAACACCGAAATTAATCAACGTTACCTCCGCAACACCCTAAGTCAAAAGCCTATTACCCTATGCATAAAGGGTTGTTTTGGTGTTTTTGCATATTATATTAGTCATTAGAACCAGTGACCAACGACCAGTGACCAGTGACCAACGACTGGTGACTGGTTACTTGATACTGGTTTCATTTGGGTTCACTTGTTTTCACTCGTATCCATTTGGTTTAACTACCAAACTACCAAACTATCAAACTACTTAATAAACTCTTCATCAATCATCAATCTTCTCAATCTCTCGCTTGTAGCTTGAGAGACTGGAACCAATGGTAAACGAAGGTAATTATCACAAATATCTAGGTGAGAAAGTACTTCTTTGATACCGGCTGGATTGCCTTCCACGAATAGGTTTTGGATAATCTCGAGAAGTTTGTAATGAATAGCACGAGCTTCTTCATATTTATTCTCAAGAGCAAAACGCACCATTTCAGAAAACTCTTTTGGGAATGCATTTCCTACTACAGAAATAACACCATCGCAACCTCCAGAGATCAATGGAAGTGTCAAGGCATCATCACCGCTGATCACCAAAAACTCTTTTGGAGTATTGTTAACGATAGTCATGATTTGTTCCATGTTACCGCTTGCTTCTTTGATACCGATAACATTGCGGCAATCGAAAGCGATGCGGCTCACTGTATCAGGCATCAAGTTCACAGAAGTACGACCAGGAACGTTATAAAGAATGATAGGCAATTTTGAATGCTCACTCAATGCTTTGTAATGTTCGAACAAACCATTTTGTGTTGGCTTGTTGTAGTATGGAGTCACTGAAAGAATCGCGCTCAAACCAGTTGCATCCAAGCGGGAAAGTTGATTGCAAAGTTCTTGTGTATTGTTACCACCAACGCCAAGTACAACAGGCTTTTTGCCCGCGTTCGCGCTAAGTACGGTATCGAGAACAGCTTTTTTATCTTCTTTATCTAGAGTTACTGATTCCCCTGTAGTTCCCATTACCACTAGGTAATCGGCACCGTTTGTCACGAGATATTCAGTTAGTTTTTTAAGAGCAGGAAGATCTGGTGTCAAATCCTTTTTGAATGGAGTAACCATTGCCACTCCAAGTCCTTTCAGTTGATTCATTTTATTTTCGGGTTGCTTAAATACAAATTCAATTGTTCGATAAACTTATCTGTTGATGGAGCCTCGCCCATGTTGAGTAGGAAGTCGCAGTAGCGTTCGCAGCGAGTACCTTTCAGGCCTACTTTCATGCGCGCTTTGCTTTCTTTCATTACATAATTAAGGGGGACAACATTGCCTCCGCTGAGGTCGATAAGCATGTCAAAATCCTCTTGCAAGAACGTCGCCACATTTTGAACAGGCTTATAGTGCCAATTCAAATCCTCTCGTGAAAAGTAATTGAGTTCCAATTTTTGCAATTGCCAAATGGGTAATTTCTTTTTCACTTCATCCACATAGCCGAGGCATATGACAGACTTGATATCGAATTCATCTTTAAGGAATTTTGAGTAGTTCCTTACTTTATTGAAATACGGTTCATCCGAATCCAAATAAAGCAAACCAATGCGCTGTGCGGAATTAAAATTTGAGCCACGGCGTTCCCTTTGAGGTTCCGCCTCATTGCGCAAAAATCGTCCTCCGGCAGCTTGTTTTATTCTCCTTACAAGTTTCATACTTCGACAAAAATAAGCGATTGTGAAAATCTTCGTTCATTTATGTCCTATCATTATTGGTATTTTCTACATTTGGCGCTAGTCAAACCCTCGTATATGAATCAAAAAGCTAAAGGACTTACGTTGTTCGCCCTCACCATGATTGCCATTGGAAGCACCATTGGATCTGGTATTTTCAAGACACCTGCGGATATCGCAAGAGCCGTTCCAGACCCCACAGAGATGATGGGATTATGGATACTAGGAGGGGTTGTGTCACTCATTGGCGCTTTGGTCTTTGCTGAATTGGGGGCTAGATTCCCTCAGTCTGGTGGTCTTTTCACATATCTCCACAAGAGCTACGGACCTCTTCCTGCCTTTCTATATGGTTGGAGTTTGCTCACCGTTATTTCATCGGGTACCATTGCTGCGCTCATTTTGGTGTTCGCCGATTATGCTCAATACTTCTTGCATTTCAGCGACGGGCTTAAACCGCTAGTGGCCGCTTTAGCAATTGTGGTGCTCACACTATTCAATACGTTCGGTATTAAATCATCAGAATGGTTTGCCAATATTTCTACTATTCTCAAAATAGTTGGAATCTACGGACTCTTGATTGCAGCCCTATTCCTAGGCGACAGAGCTATCTTCGGTGAATCAACTGCCGCGGTTATCAATGCTGCTTCGGACGGTGGACCTAATTACGCCAGCGCTTTTGTTGGTGTGCTTTGGAGTTACACTGGATGGCACTATGCGAGCTTTGTTGCTGGTGATGCCATTAATCCAAAAAGAAACGTTCCACTTGCGATGATTCTCGGAACGGCTGCCGTTACATTGACCTACGTGCTCTGCAATATGGGGTATATGGCTGTATTGGATATGGAAACAATTCAATCATCCAAAACACTTGCAGCAGATGCACTAGAAAAAGTGATTCCGAACAGCGGGATTTTTGTTTCAGCGTTGATCGCTATTTCTGTATTCGGTTGTGCGGGATTGTACATTTTAGCAACACCACGAATAATTCATCAGATGTCAAATGAAGGTTTGTTCTTCAAAACCTTCTCTAAGAAAAGTGAAAAATTCGGTGTTCCCGTAAATGCTATTTTGCTTCAATCTATTTGGGCAATCATATTGATTTTTGTGTGGGGAAGATTTGAAGCATTGTACACGTATGTTACAACAACAGAATGGTTGTTCTTATTAATGGCTTGCTTCGGTATTTTCATTGTTAGAAATAAAATGAAAGACCAAGAAGTAAGTTTCAAAACTCCGCTCTACCCTATTCTACCGATTATTTTCTGTGTAGTAATTGGATGGTTCATTTACATGAATGCCTTCAGCGACAAACCAGAAGCCTACTTCGGACTTCTCATCATTCCACTAGGTGTGATCTTTTATTTCTTGTACAAAGCGTTTGGACGGAAGGGGTGATTTCGGATTTCGGATTTCGGATTTTTGATTTTTGATTTTTGATTTTTGATTTTTGATTTTTGAAAAAATATTAAAGGCCTTGAAAAACACAGTTTTTCGAGGCCTTTTTCATTAAAAAAACATCAAAAGTCAAACTTCAACCATTTCCATCACACTTCAACCTTCACACTTCATACTTCTTTTGACTTCGGGAGCAATAAGGGCGGTCCACGGTCGGGACCACCTCTCGACTCCATTCCGAATTGACTCGCTAAACGCTCATCAATTCTCCATTAAGCTCGAGGACCCTACACGTGTTTCTCGATAGGGATTTGATGCTTGAATAAAATCACACCCTGTCGTGCAAATGCGCCGGGTCCCTGAGCGTAAGGAACGAAGTGACTGTAGTCGAAGCGCTGCCCTGAGCCTGTCGAATGGGGGTGGTCCCGACCGTGGCCCACTCCCTATGTTCATTGATACCGAATTCCTGATTTCTGAAAAAACCTCTGTGTGACTCTTTTAATCTCTGTGTTTCTCTGTGGCAAAAATTACTGCTTCAGAAAGTGAAGAATATTTATAACACGAGATGTTCTAACTTTTAAAAAGTAAATCCCCGAATGCAACGAAGCCACATCAACCATCACAGAACTCATTCGATTTACAACACCCGATTGCACAGCGCGACCGCATGCATCATAGATGACGAAACTTACATTTTCGTTTTCTTTATTATCAATATAAAAAAAGTCAGTCGCAGGATTTGGATAAATACTGACCATAGGAGCATTCATTTCATTTTCTGACACTGACACGCCTGGATTAACGAATATGCTCCCAAACATCGTCTCAGCGTCTCCAGCTACTGTTGATTCATATACTATAAAACCAGATGTCGTGAATGTCACACTAAATGTTTGTCCTGCATTCAATACACCGGAATCAAAAGAAGTAACACCGCCCGTGCTTGTTACGGTGTGATTGCTTGTCATCCAAACCCACTCTACCACATCGCCTTCATATATATTAAGTTGATTGGGAGAATAATTGGGCAGATCATTCTGATTCGACTGATTTCCGCCTACTATAACCTGCCATGTAGTGGCATTTGATGTTAGATTTAGAAGAATGAATGCTATTATATATAGTGTTTTCATAAAAACAAAGGTAATAAAACACCCTGAACCGCCCTATTAATGCCTATTTCGGGGTGTTTTTGCCCGCCGTTATGAACAAGATGGAGGTTTTATCAACAAAAACGCAAATTTTCCGCGTCAGACCTTGCTTTCATAAAGATTACTCTTCTACATTTGGCTTCATACAAGCGAAGGCTTGAATGTTTAACCCTAAAATTCAATAAATACAATGAACAAAGCAGAACTTATTGAAGCTATTGCTTCAAGTGCAAAACTTTCTAAAGCTGATGCTAAGAAAGCTCTTGATGGATTCATCGAGTCAACTACAAAAGCTCTTAAAAAAGGAGATCGTGTAGCTCTAGTTGGTTTCGGTTCTTTCAGCGTTACTAAGCGTGCCGCTCGTAAAGGTCGTAACCCACAAACTGGTAAAGAAATCACTATCAAAGCTAAAAACGTAGTACGTTTCAAAGCTGGTGCTGAGCTTCAAACTAAAGTGAAGTAATCTTTGCTCCAAAAAAAATTGAAGGCCACTCTCGAGTGGCCTTTATTTTTTTCTTTCCACGAGCACCGGTCCTCGAACCTGTCGAGAGGTGGTCCTCGAGCTTGTCGAGAGGTGGTCCTCGAGCTTGTCGAGAGGCCTTTCTTTTTTAATCCCCATTTAATCGTACTGTAATGTCGGAAGGACTTTATAAAGTACTCAGCGAACATTTGACGCCACGCAAACGTGAATTGTTCGATTCTATCGCATCGCTTCGAACACGGCATTTGACGCTTGTTCTAGAAGATGTATACCAAGCTCATAACTCGAGCGCAGTGCTGCGAAGCATGGAGAGTTGGGGCATTCAAGATATTTATGCTATCGAAAACACAAACCCTTTTCACATGCATCGACGCATCGCAAAAGGCGCTTTCGATTGGCTTACCATTCATCAATTTCACGAACACAAAAACAATACACTTGCGTGTATTCAAGATCTGAAATCGAAAGGGTATAAAGTAGTAGCAACGGCACTTCATGAAAATGCAATTCCACTCGAAGAATTAGATATCACACAAAAAACCGCTATAGTAATGGGAACAGAACTATCCGGAGTGAGCAGCACCATCCTCGAACAAGCAGATGAAAACGTTGTTATCCCCATGCATGGTTTTACAGAGAGTCTGAATGTTTCAGTTGCTGCATCCGTTATAATGCAACACCTTTCTAACAAACTCAGAAAATCAAACATACCTTGGCAGCTTTCACAAGAAGAACAATTGGAATTAAAAATTGAATGGGCCAAACAATCGATTCATTGGAGTAAGCACTTGGTGGAGATGTATGAAAACCGCGAGATCTAGTTTGATAGTGTGGTAGTATGATAGTGTGGTAATGTGGTAGTGTGGTAGTGTGATAATTTGGCAGCCCCGAAGGGGCGTATTACGCTAGCCCCAAAGGGGCGCATTATGGTAGCCGCGATATTTTATTCGCGACGAAATCAGGAATTAGGAATCAGAAATCAGGAATTCGAAATTGATACGAACCGGATATAAGGACATATTACGCGTAGTTCTGCCTTTGAGCTTGGGCTCTTTTGTGCAATTTGTTGTCGTTTTTACAGACAATTATTTTGTTGCGCAATTGGGTGAAAACGCCATGAGCGGTGCGTCATTTATTGGTCTTGTGTATGTCTCTATAATGATGCTTGGAATGGGGCTTAGCAATGCTTCACAAATCATCATCGCGCGTCGACAAGGAGAACAAAATTATCCGCAAGCCGGTCTCATTTTAGCCAATACTTTTTTCCTTGGATTAATTCTTTCTTTCATTCAATTTTTCATTTCATACTTCGTCATGCCATCAGTGTTACAATCATGGATTGCATCGGATGAAGTTAGGCATTACGCTATAAAATTTCTTGAAATAAGAAGCTATGGTTTCTTCTTCTATACACTAACCATTATCCTTAATAGTTTTTGGGCAGGAATCGCGCAAACCCGCGTCATGGCTTACACTACGCTAATTACAGCATTGGTTAATATCGTGCTCGATTACGGTTTTGTATTTGGCAATTTAGGCTTGCCTAAACTTGGAGTGCAGGGTGCTGCATTAGCAACAGTAATTGCTGAAGCAGCAGCATTCTTTTATGTGTTAGTGTACACACTTTCTCAAAAGAGAATTGTGCAATACGAACTTCTTCAATCTATCAAGAAAATCCCTCTTCGATTCAGCGGACAATTGCTTCGACTTGGTGGTCCGATCATGCTTCAATTGGGAATCAGTTTGAGCGTTTGGACTATCTTTTTTCTATTCGTTGAAAAGCTAGGAGAAAAGCCTTTTCAAGCTTCTCACATCGTTCGAAACACCTACATGCTCGTATGGATTTCTGTGATGGGTTTTTCTTCTGCAACAAAGACATACGTTTCAACATTAATCGCCGAAAAAAGACAAGCAGATTTGATACCTACAGTGAAAAAACTGATGATCATGAATTTCACTGGCGTGCTCATTCTCAGTCATGGTTTATGGCTATATCCAGAATGGATTGCAGGCTTATTCACCGATGATGTAGAAACAATTGCCATTACCAAAAAATGCATGTTGGTAATCATTCCGGCGATGCTAACCTTCTCCATCACCAATATTCTTCTCAACATGGTGGAAGGCAGTGGAAACACCATCGCCGGATTCTTCGTCGAATTCTTCACAATGGTGATCTACATCTTTTTCGCTTACTACATCACCATCGGCAATCCGCAACCTATACACATCGTCTGGATGGCCGATTACGTCTACTTCGCCCTACTCGGTCTCTTCTCTATGTTGTTTCTTTACAATGGGAAGTGGAAGTATAACAAAATCTAGTGACCAACGACCGGTGACCAACGACCGGTGACGAGTGACTAATGACAAGTCAAGAGTCATTGGTAACCATTCGTTGGTCACTGGTCGTTAGTAACTGGTCACTTGTCACTAGTCATTGGTCACCAGTCACTGGTCACTAGTCACTATATTAGCCTTCTAAATTCGTCTATTCATGTTCTTAATATTTGACACCGAGACTACGGGGTTGCCGGGTAGTTGGAATGCTCCGATAACGGACTCTAATAACTGGCCGCGTTGTGTGCAACTTGCTTGGCAATTGCATGATGTTTCGGGAAAATTAATCAATACCGGAAATTACATTATCAAGCCTGAAGGGTACACTATTCCTTTCAATTCTGAAAAGGTGCATGGCATTTCAACGGAACGCGCATTGCGTGAAGGTCATGATCTCAGAGAAGTACTAGATATTTTCTTCGCTGATGTGGAACGCGCTACATATCTCGCGGGACACAACATCGAATTTGATATCAATATCATGGGCGCGGAGTATTTCCGCCTCGGATATGGTGAAACTGTTTTAACCACAAAGCAAGCGCTAGATACTAAAGATCTTTCTACAGACTATTGCGCTATCCCAGGCGGACGCGGTGGAAAGTTTAAATGGCCAACGCTAACAGAACTTCACACCAAACTTTTCGGCGTTGCATTCGCTGAAGCGCACGATGCAGCTTATGACGTAGATGCAACTGGCAAGTGTTTCTTTGGTTTGATAACAAACAATGTTATTCGCGTCAAAGAAATTACAGATTCTTCTGCGGTTGTCTATGAAGCACCTGTTCTAACAGCAAGTAATTTCAAAGCACCCACTCCAGAAATTGTACCTGTTACTGAAGTAGTGACTCCAGTGAGTGTTGAATCTACCAATGATGCATCACCAAAACAGTTTGTTCACCTTCACGTACACTCACAGTTTTCGGTACTTCAGGCAACAACCGAAATTAAAGCCATTGTCAAAAAAGCAAAGACACATGGTTCTCCAGCTATAGCTATTACCGACCATGGTAATATGATGGCTGCCTTCCAATTCGTTAGTGAGGCGCTCAAAAACGATATTAAACCAATCGTCGGTTGCGAGATTAATCTCTGCAAAGACCATAAAGACAAAACCAATAAAGACGATGGATTTCAAATCGTACTTATTGCAAAAAATAAAGAGGGTTATCATAACCTAGCAAAGCTTTCATCAATAGCTTACACTAGCGGATTCTACTACGTACCTCGTATCGATAGAGATTTGCTTCTTCAATATAAAGACAACTTGATTGTCTCAACAGGATCTGTTTGGGGGGAAATTCCTTGGACGATTCTGAATGTTGGTGAAGAAAAAGCAGAAGAACTTTTCCTTTGGTGGAAAGAAATTTTTGGCGATGATTTCTACGCCGAACTAAACAGACATGGACTCGAAGAAGAGGACGTAGTAAACCGAACACTCATTCGGTTCTGCGAAAAACATAACGTGAAGTACTTTGCTGCGAATAGCAACTATTACGCAGACAAAGAACAATCGGAAGCGCAAGATGCGTTGATGTGTGTGAAGGAAGGTGAATATGTTTCTAAGCCTTCCAAATACATTGGAAAACGAGGAAGAGACTTCCGTTTTGGATTTCCGAACAATTCATTCTACATCAAGTCACCTGAAGAGATGCACTTGTTGTTTAGAGATCTTCCTGCAGCGTTGAGCACGACGATTGAGATTGAACAAAAATGTGAAACCTACAAGCTGGCGCGTGAAGTCCTTCTTCCAAAATTTGACATTCCTTTAGAATTTCAAAATGCAGAAGATGCAGTAGACGGCGGCAAACGCGGTGAGAATGCGTTCTTGCGTCACCTTACTTTGGAAGGAGCGAAGAAACGTTATCCTGAAATAACTCCAGAAATTCAAGACCGTCTTGAATTCGAGTTGAAGACCATTGAAAATAGTGGTTACCCAGGTTACTTCTTGATTGTACAAGATTTCTGTAATGAAGCGCGTCGTCGCGGAGTATCTGTTGGCCCGGGCCGTGGATCTGCTGCTGGAAGTGCAGTAGCCTATTGCATCAACATCACCAATGTCGATCCAATCAAGTACAATCTACTCTTTGAGCGTTTCTTGAATCCTGAGCGTGTATCCCTTCCCGATATCGATATCGACTTTGATGATGAAGGTCGAGAAGAAGTGATTAATTACGTTAGAAATAAGTACGGCAACAACATGGTGGCGCAAATCATCACCTATGGTACAATGGCCGCCAAATCATCGATTCGCGATGCTAGTCGTGTATTTGAACTTCCATTGCCAGACGCTGATAGAATTGCTAAGCTTGTTCCCGATGGAGATCTTTCTGATTTATTTAGATACGATGACAAAGAACTTTCTTCGAAATTAAATGGAGATGATTTGGTGAATGCCAAACAGCTTCGTGAGATTTATAAGAGCGCAACACTTGAAGGTAAAGTTCTTCAAATGGCGAACATCCTTGAAGGATCTGTTCGCAATACTGGAACACACGCTTGCGGTGTAATTATCACTCCGGACGATATCACCAACTTCGTTCCTGTTGCACTAGCCAAGGATAGCGACATGTGGTGCACACAATTCGACAACAGTGTAGTAGAAAGTGCAGGTCTTCTCAAGATGGACTTCTTGGGCTTGAAGACACTTACTTTGATAAAACACACTATTCGACTTGTAAAACAAACCAAGGGAATAGAAATCGATATCGATGCCATTCCACTTGATGATGAAAAGACATTCCAACTCTTCCAACGCGGTGAATCAAAAGCGATTTTCCAATATGAAAGTGATGGAATGAGAAAGTACCTAAAGGAACTTAAGCCTACTGTATTTGATGACCTTATTGCGATGAACGCCTTGTATCGTCCAGGTCCACTGGAATACATTCCAAGCTTCATTCGTCGTAAGCATGGCACAGAACCTATCACGTATGATTTGCCAGATATGGAAGAGTACTTGAAGGAAACGTATGGTATTACAGTCTATCAAGAGCAGGTGATGTTGCTTTCGCAAAAACTTGCGGGCTTCTCTAAAGGAGAGGCAGACGTTCTGCGTAAAGCGATGGGTAAAAAACAGAAGGACGTACTTGATAAAATGAAAGGCAAGTTTATGGATGGCGCTATGGCTAAAGGTCATCCAGCAGATAAACTTGAAAAAATATGGACCGACTGGGAAGCATTTGCGAGTTACGCATTCAACAAATCTCACTCTACATGTTATGCCTGGGTGGCTTATCAAACGGCGTATTTGAAAGCCCATCATCCAGCAGAATACATGGCTTCAGTGTTGAGTAATAACTTGAGTGATATTAAGCAGGTGACATTCTTTATGCAAGAATGTAAGGAACAAAACATTCCTGTTCTCGGACCTGATGTTAACGAATCGAATGCGATGTTCTCTGTAAATAAAAAAGGAGAAATTCGTTTTGGTTTGGCTGCTGTAAAAGGAGTTGGCGAAAACGCAGTAGAGAGTATTGTTAAAGAACGAATCGATCACCCATACGCTAGTGTTTTTGATTTCATGGAGCGCATTGATGCGAAAGCGGGAAACAAAAAAGTATTAGAGAGTTTGGCACTTGCGGGTGCATTAGACGCATTCAATATTTCACGCGCTGCATTCTTTGCTCCTGATGGAAAGAGTGATACGTTTATTGAAACATTACTCAAGTATTCTAACTCCATCCGTGAAAGTAAAAATTCATCACAGGCCTCTCTATTCGGTGACATGGAAGAAGCTGCAATGCCACAGCCAGCGGCACCTGTAGTAGAACCTTGGGATACATTATCACAGCTTTCAAAAGAAAAAGAAGTGGTGGGAATGTTCATTAGTGGACATCCGATGGATGATTTTGCATTAGAGATTAAGAGCTTCTGTAGTGAAGGTGGATTATCGTTGCTGCAGGATATGGAAACAAATAAAAACCGTGAGTTAAAACTTTCGGGAATGGTCACTGATGTGCAAGAAAAAATTGCACGAGCTAGCAACAAACCATTTGGAACTTTCAAGATGGAGGACTACGACAATAGTTTCGAATTTATTCTTTTCGGAGAGGACTATTTGAAATACCGTCACCTTTTACAGAAAGGGAGTTTCTTATTTTTAGTAGGAAGGATACAACCAAAACGTTTTGGTGCTGATGCAGACAAAGCATTAGAGTTTAAAATCAATCGACTTGAACCTT
>JBIIBU010000061.1:0-9317 GCA_044239235.1 Flavobacteriales bacterium | reverse complement strand
CCTTTGTTTGAGATTAGAGAAAAGATGGCGAGGTATCTCAACATTTCTATCGAACTCAATAGCATTACCAATGAATTTGTAGAAACGATAAGTAGCACATTACCGAATGGCAATGGAAAAACTACAGTACGTTTCAAAGTGCGTGATGCCGAAGGAACAGAGCTAACTCTACCAAGCACAGCATACAACAAAGTGACACTAACAAATGATTTAATCACCCAACTAAATAAGTGGCCCGAAATCACCTACCGCGTGAGCGAAGCGTAGCTCGAAGCGCATGGATGATGGATGATGGATGACTTTTGATGTAAAAAACAAGATATTCTATTTTAACTTTAATCCCTGTAAGCTGTAAGCTCTAGCCCATAGCATATAGCCAACAGCTTAAAGCCAACAGCCAACAGCCAAAAGAAGAAATAATGAATCCAATAAAATCCACTCGTCCACTTGGCTTCACCTGGGAGACACAAGATCCATTTTTATTTTGTGTGCACCATGAAGATGCTTTTCCAAAGGGCAATGCGCAGATGGGCCCTGTGACGCCATTAGATGGTCGTCACTTGGGTGATGATTTTATTATCAAAGATGGATTTCGCATGTACCACGGAAAAGTTGTTCCAGGTTTCCCTGGTCATCCTCATCGTGGATTTGAGACGATTACTGTTGTTCGCAAAGGCCTTGTTGATCACGCTGATAGTCTTGGTGCTGCTGGTCGCTATGGCAATGGTGATGTGCAATGGATGACAGCTGGAAAGGGTGTTCAGCACTCAGAGATGTTTCCATTGATAAGTGAAACAGAGGAGAATCCAATGGAATTATTTCAGATTTGGATTAACCTTCCTGCGAAGGATAAAATGGTAGATCCGCATTTCACCATGTTGTGGCGTGATTTAATACCTCACTATCGTTTTACAGATACCAATGGTAAGAGCACTAATGTGGAAGTGATTGCTGGAGTATTAGGAGATAAGACTGCCGCTTCTCCCCCGCCGAATTCATGGGCTGCTAAAACAGAAAATGAAGTTGCAGTGTGGAATATTAAAATGGAACCAGGAAGTACGTGGATATTGCCTGCAGCATCGAAAGGAATCAATCGTTCTATCTATTTCTATGAAGGCCACGAGCTGACCATTGGAGATCAGAAGCTAACGAATTATAGTGCTGCAGAATTGATTGCAGATGTAGATGTTGATTTGAAAGCAGGTGATAATGAAGTGAGCGTATTGTTGTTGCAAGGTCGTCCTATTGGCGAGACGGTGATGCAGTATGGTCCTTTTGTAATGAATACGAAAGCAGAGATTCAGCAATCGTTTGACGATTACCATCAAACACAATTTGGTGGATGGCCATGGCCTCGATTCGATCAAGTTCACGACCGCACCAGTTTGAGATTTGCGAAGTATACTGATGGGAAGGTGGAGACGAAGGAGAGTCTTTGATTTCTGATTCCGGATTGCGGATTTTTGAAAGGTGCCCGAGTGTCTCGCCGAAGGCGAGATGTATCGAGGGGCAAAGGACTAAGCCTGTCGAGATGGGCAATGGCCTACCCTTGCAACATATGAATCATCTTGTTCAGATAAATAAATTTCCCGATATTGCACAAACACGGCCTAAAGCCTAAAGCCTAAAGCTTAAAGCCAACAGCTAACAGCCAACAGCCAAAAACCAACAGCCCATGCGCCTCCATTTCACAATTATACTTTTCTCTCTCATCACACTTATTGGATGCAAGGAGAGCAAAAAAACAACAGCTTGTGAAGATGGAAAGGTGACGATTGAGACCACTCCTGGATTTGGAGAGAAATCTACTATTACAGGGCGTGTAATTGATCAAGCGACAAAAGAGGCCATGGCTTATGCAGCAGCCATATTGATCAAAGATGGCATAACTATTACTGGCGTAATTACAGATGAAAATGGTCTTTTTGAATTGAAGGATGTTGCTAACGGCGAGTACATTCTTCGCATCTCTTATGTGGGATACACCACACTTGATGTCCCAATTAAACTCAAAGAAAGCACTACTCTTCAACTGGGAATTCAAGTTATTGAAATGCAAGAAGTTGTTCTAAAACCATTGATATACCTTTATCCAGAAACAAAAACAGAAATTTCTGTAGCTCTTAATTACGAAGGAAAACTCATTCATACTTATCCTTCCTATCCTGAAGCAGGATGGAAAGTTACTGCGGAACCCGATGGTACTTTATGGGATGAAAAAGGAATGGAATACTACGGACTATTCTGGGAGGGAGAGCCAAATACAAAACTCACTGCAAAAGACGGATTCGTTGTTGCAGGAAAAGAAACCGCAGCTTTCCTCGAAGAAAAACTCGAATACCTCGGACTCAACCGCAGAGAGGCAAATGAATTCATCATGTTCTGGCTACCACGAATGGAAAACAATCCATACAACTTGATACACTTCTCAGGTTTAGATTATGAGAAATCAGCTGAACTCATAATTACTCCAAAACCTGAAACGACTATTCGAGTAATGATGCTTACTCAGCCACTTTCCGAAAAAATTCAATTTCCACTTCAAGACTTGACTAGTTTGAAAAAAACAAGAAAAGGATATACTGCTGTGGAATGGGGCGGTAGTGTGGTTGCGATGGTTAAGACTTTTTATTAGAATATGGAACGCGTGGAATTCGGTGTGAAAGAAAGACTCATAGCGAGGATTTAAAAGTGAGAATATTATAACTTTTAAAATGAAATTTGTAATATTCTATTTGATCAAAAAGACTAATCTTACAATAACATAATTCAACTTAGATGAAAATTACAATAATCGTTTTATCTGTACTCGTTGTTCTATTTATAGCATCCCAAATATTTATTACAGTGTCAACAAACAAAACAGAGAGTCAGGCATACCAAATGATTCGAACAGAAGGCGACTTCGAAATAAGATATTATCCTTCAGCAACTATGGCATTTGTAACATCAAATCTAAAGTCATACAGCGATCTAGGATCATCAGGGTTTAGACAATTAGCGCAATATATTTTCGGCGGCAACAACATGAACCAATCCATTGCCATGACATCGCCTGTTCACATGGAAATTGGCGATTCGATTTCGACGATGGCCTTTGTAATGCCCTCTGCTATGAAAAAAGATGAGCTACCCATTCCCAACAATTCTGAAATATCATTCAAAACATCTGAGCCAGAATATGTAGCTGTGATCAAATTTGGTGGCTTCGCAAACACCGAAAATATAAATGAGCAACGAATAATACTCGAAGGTCTTTTAAAAGAAAAAGGTCTTTCCTATTACGGTAATTTCAGGTTTTTAGGTTACAATCCACCTTACCAACTTTTCGGCAGAAGAAACGAAGTTATTATTTCATTGAATCCTGAAAACTTTAAGGAATAAGTGAGACAAAAATTTCGTCATCCTAAGATAATTCGGAAAACGATTTAAATGAAGAAAAATGAATACGAAAAAAAAACTTGGAATATGGTTGGACCATTCCTCAGCTTCCTACTTTGACGCTTCTTCAGCGAGAGAAGGTTGGTCAACCCAGTCGAAATTTACTCATGAAGTTAAAGAAGAAGCCATTCACAAGGGTGAAAGCCACATGCACACTAAAGAGCAACAATTGCAAGAGGCTTATTACAAAGAAATAGGTCAGGAGATTTTGAAATACGATCACGTGTTTCTCTTCGGTCCTACAGATGCAAAATCTGAGTTGTATAATTACCTACAAAAAGACCACCACTTTAAGGATATAAAATTCGACATTGAATCATCGGATAAAATGACAGACAATGAAAAGCAAGCATTAGTACGTGATCATTTTTCTCCGCAAGATTAGAGATATCTCATAGATTGTAGCTGACATTCAACTAATAGTTGCGATATTTCGTGATTCAATATAGCTCGACAAATTAGCTATTTTGAATGAAATTATGAAAAGAACTGGTTTCCTCTTTTTCCTATTTTGTATTTATTCTATTAGCCTAATTGGACAATCAAATGATCTGGGCAGTTGGAATATTCTCAACATTAAATATTCCTTGAATAATAAATGGAGTGCTTTTGGAGAAAGTCAATTGCGTTCTTTAAAATTCTATGATGATTTCCACTACTATGAATTCAAAGGTGGAATTGACTTCAAAGCGAACAGCAACTTGAAACTTACACTTGGAGCTGGAAGCTATCAAACATATAAAGAAGGCGGTGATTTTGTTTTACCAAAAAACAACAACGAACTTCGAATATGGCCTCAATTGGTATTATCACAATCTCTTGGAAAAATAAATATAGAACAGCGATATAGAACAGAATTTCGTTTCACTAGCAATGGATACCGCAATCGATTTCGATATAGACTTGCATTGTCATACCCTCTTGGAAAAGAAAAAGAAAACTTTAAACCATTTCAATTTGGTATAAGTAATGAAATCTTCTTCACCGACAATGAACCATACTTCGAGAGAAATCGACTTTTAGTAGCATTTAGCTACAAGCCATCTAAAAGAACAACAATCCAAATTGGATATCTAAAACAATTCGATTACAAAATCAACGATGAAACCGGTCGTGACTTCTTCCAAATCGGTTACTATATTGAGCTTTTCAGAAAGCAAGCTACGAATCAAACTTTAGACACAAATACTAAAGACAATTAAACAGGAATATACTATTTCATGAAAAAACTTATCACGTTAATATTTTCGTTACTAACCGGAGGAGCATTTTCACAACAACTTCAGACAGTGCCTTTTGTTGACATCAACAAATACATGGGCAAGTGGTACGAAATCGGATCATTTCCTCAACGATTTCAACAAGGATGCAATTGCACTACTGCTGAATACACCATGACCGACAAAGGATATGTCATTGTGGAAAATCGCTGCAATAGAGGCGGCTGCGGTGGCACTCAATCTTATATCAAGGGAAAGGCATTTATTGTAAAAAATAGTGGCAATGCAAAACTAAAAGTTCAATTCTTTTGGCCTCTTCGTGGAAAGTATTGGATAATCGATTTAGCAGATGACTATAGCTACGCAGTTGTTGGACATCCCAATAGAGAGTATCTCTGGATACTTTCGAGAACGCCGATTATGGACGAATCGAAGTACCAAGAAATTCTAGCAAGACTAAAAGAAAAAGGATTCGACATCACGAAGATTCAAAAGACAAACCAGAACTGAGGGTTGAGGGTTGATGGATGATGGATGACTTTTGATGTATAATTTTTTATTGTTGATTTTTTATTTCTTATTTTTTCTATAATTTCACTTGTTCATTTTTTATAGCTTATAGCTTATAGCTTATAGCTTACAGCCAACAGCCTATAGCCAACATCCAATAACATTCCCCTCCTCCACACATATCAAGCTTAGCATATCCTCATCCAAAACTTCGATTAAATCACCTGACTTTGTAGTGCTGTTTTCTAATTGAAATATTCCATCGTAAACAAAAAGGAAAAGCCGCTCTGTTGTTTTGATGAACTCCTTGTGTTCACCAGAAAGTAATTTGTAATGTTCTACCTCACCTTTACAGGTTTCATTAAACATCAAGTTGAAATCTTGAACCTTTCCCTTACTTCTTGTTTTCCAAGAGCCATCAAAAGTATCTTGATTAAATTCGTTTAACTCCTTCGTATACCGATCCTCATGGATCAATGTCAGTTTACCACGAAGGATCATAAGAATGCGAGTGAGTCCAGAAAAGTCAGAAAAATAAGTCTCCTCTGCTTCTACTGTTGCAGTGCTTATGCGAAAAATAAATTCTCTCTTCTGAAAATTTCCATCTGCAGGATGAATGAATAATTCTGTACTAGTACCGCTAGCCCAAGCAATCGTTTTCGAACTATCTAAAGGATGTATTGCAAATTTCATGGTGAAGTAGAACGTTAATGATGTTTGATGATTGACCTTTCTATGTCTGATGTTTGATGGTTGACTTTTGATGTAAAAAAACAAGAGCATTTCTTTTTAACTTTAATCCCCAAACAGCCAACAGCCAACAGCCAACAGCCAACAGCCAACAGCCAACAGCCTAAATCCCCGAAATCAAAAACTCAACTGTATCTACATTATCAGCGAAATCAGCTAGTCCTGGATTTTGTGCTTGACCGAATGGAATGTCGTTTTTACTAACTATGCATTGAATCTGCTCAGCTTTTTCTGACAGCTCTTTTCGCAATTCATCTTCATCAGCATAGTATTCATAATACATACTCCCTGTTGGTGATGCGATGCCATTGTCTTTTCTAAAAAGAATAAATCCATTCTCCAACAAATCTTCTTGATTCAACAACCAAACCGCCTTGTTGTAATCATAGTTATTCGCATATTTATTGTGATTAACAATTGGATGAAAAGGATAGATTCCTTCGAAAACTTTATTGATGTCATATCCTTCGGGCATATAGATCTTGGTCACATTGCGACAACCTAAACCGAAGTAGGCAAAAATATCTTTGCCTAATTCCTGCAATTCTTCCGGTGATTCTATTCCGTTTAAAATAGCAACGCTGTTTCTATTCTTGCGAATGATATGAGGATAGCTCGAAAAATAATGTTCAAAATAACGTCCTGTATTATTGGAACCCGTGGCAATAACTGCGTCAAAATTTTCCATTTTACCGTGGGCGTATTTCACCAACTCGGTAACTTCTGGCCAAAATTTCTCGAGCACCACAATTGCTGCGGGCATTAATTGAGCATCATCGCTGCTCAATTTCACCAATGCTTTGTGACCGCACAACAAAGTGCAAAACAGGTCATGCCAGCCAACCATCGGAATATTACCCGCACAAATAATCGCAACAGTCTTAGGATTCACCTCGTCTAACCTGCTGCCATATCGGGCAACGAAAGCATCAATTGATTCTTGGGTCATGAGATTTCCCCATGCCTCCAGGGCATTTTTCACATTTTGAGGCGTAAACCATCCATTTGACTGAAAATGCGATTCGATAATAACTTTGAAGCCATTGTACTCCTCTTGAGTAAGGCCTGATTCAAAGCCAGTCCACTCAGCATCAGTGGCCAAAAGTCGAAATGCCTTGCCCAATTGAACAAACGCCGAAATTCTATGTTGTAAATCCTGTTTCATAATGTGGATACTATACCGTATTTTTGCACCGCAAAATTACAGCGACTTATCCAATAGTAAGGAGGAATTTGAAATGGCGATAATAATAACCGACGAATGCATCAACTGTGGTGCTTGTGAACCTGAATGTCCAAACCACGCAATCTACGAGGGTGGTGCTGAATGGAAATACTCAGATGGAACGGGGCTTCGCGGTATTATCAACCCACTCAATCAAACCGTTGAAGTGGATGCTGATGGCAATAATACTCCTGTTAGTATGGACGTATATTTTATCGTTTCTGATAAATGTACCGAATGCGTAGGATTCCACGATGAGCCACAATGTGCTGCTGTTTGTCCAGTAGACTGTTGCGTCGATGACCCTGATCACCGCGAATCTAAAGAGCAGCTCCTAGCGAAAAAGGAGTTCATGCACCTATAAGCTTTAGGCTGTAAGCTCTCGGCTATAGCTTATTGCCTAAAACCTATAGCCTATATCCAATAGCCGCTACTTCTTAGGACACTTTTTGCAGCGTTTGTCGTGCTTCCAATTCTTGCAGCACTTCTTATCCTTGTTGAATAAAAGCTGGCGCACAATGCAGTCGGTGACAATAGTTGGTGAATCCTGAAAGGTTTTCATAGAACAAATGTGACCATTCGGAACCAAATCAACAATACCACAAAAAAGGTATCTCACCAGACCCCACAAACCCAAGACCCCACGAACACACCAACTCCCGACCCCACGACCCCACGAACTCCCGATAGAAACGTAATCTTCCCTCTATTTTTGAGACTTTCGCCGACAGAGATTCCTTACATTTGCCGATAGAGTTAACCTATATGAAGTACTTTCTTTCTTTCCTTACTGTAATCGCCCTTTTAGTAGCAGGATGTTCGACCGATGTAGACCTAAATGCTCCTTATAAAAGCACAACTATAGTTTATGGACTTCTTGACCCTATTGCGGATACACAATGGGTGAAAATAAATAAGACCTTCATCGGTGATGGAAACAACCTTGAATACGCATTGGTGCGCGATAGCTCTGAGTACGATTGGTCTGAATTTAAAAATCTATACGTTCAAGAAATTTTGAATGGCGAGGTTGTTCAGCAATTCGATCTTCAAGAAACAGAAATTACCAATAAAGATATTAGTGGAGTTTTCTACGGTCCTGCACAAACAGTATATTACTTCGTTAAAGGTTCAAACCTGCTACAAAACGCTCAATACCGCATTGTGGTTGACTTCTACAATAGACAAGACGTTGAAGCAACAACAGATATCGTTGCCCAAGGAAGTGTAAATTTCTTCGGACTTTATCAAGATCAAGGTACAACATTGAAATTGGCTGAAACCAGCGGACCATCTTCTTTCAATTGGAAATCGGTTACACTCCAATTTACACCAACGCAATCAGCACCATTCTATGAAGTCAGCCTAAGAACGTTCTACACAGAAAAAAAATGGACAGATGCTACCCAAACAACATTGGTGTCAAGCACTAAAAAATATTTCGATTATAGCGTTGGAACCTACACACTCGATGACCGACTAACAAGCGGACGCATACCAGTTGAAATAAACGGCCAATCATTCTTCTCTTATTTCGGTTCGCAACTCAACACAGGAGATGAATACTCTTATGAAATCGGAGAATACGACCCGAATGCTCTTCCAGAAGCAGCTACAGAAACATTTGAACTTATGATCAATGTTGGAGGATCTGAACTATATACTTACTATCAAGTAAATTCACCTGTGACAGGTATTGTTCAAGAAAGACCTACATATACTAACGTTTCCAACGGCCTAGGACTATTCTCCTCACGTTCAGTTAGTAAAGTCACCGGCATTCCAATAATCAATACCAATCCAGCAGTTCTTCAGGCTTTGTTTTCTGTGATCCTGGATTCTCAGACACCTCTGTTATACCACACTGTAATTAAAAGTGTTATATTCGCGGAAACCAAAATCCGATGAAAGTATTTAATACGATAGTTGGGGTGCTTACCTCAACTTTTCTTTGCGCTCAAGTTGAAATTGTCAGTTCCAATCTCCCAGATGCGAATGATGTATTGGTGCAACAAAACGCAACTCTTTTGACAAATATTGATCTTGAACTTGCAGGTCCTTCTGCCACATGGAACTTCGATTTCGATGTGCTTCAGCCTATGAATACTTCCACAACGACAAATTGTTTGGACGTATCAGCAACACCTTTCACGTTTCAATTTCTATTCAAT
>JBIIBU010000070.1:0-8710 GCA_044239235.1 Flavobacteriales bacterium | reverse complement strand
TCTCATCTTCATCCTCAAACATCGATAGATAACTGTTGTAGCGACTTGCGGCGATGGTGCCTTCTTCTGCTCCTTTTATGACTGCGCAACCTGGCTCGTTAATGTGTTTGCAATTGTTGAATTTGCAATTAGGTAAGGCTGCGAAAAACTCTTTGAAATAATGATGAAGCTCGTCTTTCGGAATATCAACTAGTCCGAAACCCTTGATACCTGGCGTATCTACGATATATCCACCAAAAGGCAATTCATGCATCTCTGCAAAAGTTGTAGTGTGCTGACCTTTATTGCTCGACTCAGAAATATCTCCAATGCGAATATCTCCTTCTGGAATAAAATAATTTACGATAGATGATTTTCCCGTTCCAGAATGTCCACTCAGCAAACACACCTTCCCCGACATCATCGCTTTCAATTCCTCCATTCCCTCTTCCGTAAAAACAGAGGTCTTCAAACACACATATCCAATACCATTATAAATCTCTATCAACTCCTCCACCCTCTCCAACCCCGCATACTTCTCCTCAAAATCCTCCTCTTCCTCATCATCCGGTCCCTGAGCCTGTCGAAGGGCCTCATTCTCCCATTTACTCATTTTCTCATTTTCCGGTCCATGAGCCTGTCGATGGTCCCGTTCTCCCATTTCCCCATTCTCCCATTCTCCCATTTCCGCATATTGATCGATCTTATTAAACACTAAAACCGTTTCCACACCATACGCCTCTGCGGTGATTAAGAAACGATCGATAAATCCTGGCGTTGTTTGAGGACGATTCGTTGTTACCACCAAAAAAGCCATATCAATATTGGAAGCCACAATCTGCGCTTCTTTCGAAAGATTAACTGATTTTCGAATAATATAATTTCGGCGCTCATCAATAGCATTGATGTTGCCGTTGGTTTCATTTTCAAGTGTAAATTCAACATGATCTCCTGCGGCTACAGGATTAGTAGTCGTTGAGCCCTTTAGACGAAATTTACCCCTAATCTGACATTGATAGACTAATCCATCCTCGCCTTTCACCTCGTACCACTTACCCGTAGATTTTAGAACCAGTCCTTTCATAATAGACAATTAAAGACTGAGCGTTCTGCCGCCATCCACTGGCACATTAATTCCATTGATATATGAAGCTGCAGGCGAAGCCAAAAAAGCAATTGCTGCCGCTATCTCATGCGGCTTACCCAAACGCTTCATCGGAACTTCAGACGACATTTCGTGTTTCACATCACCCACTTCAACCCCCGTCTTCGTTGCTTTATTTTGCATGATCTGGTCTAAACGCCCCGTCTCCGTAGCACCCGGCAATACATTGTTTACCGTAATATTGAACTGCCCCAATTCCATCGCAAGTGTTTTCGACCAACTTGCCACAGCACCGCGAATGGTATTGCTCACACCCAAATTCGGAAGCGGTTGCTTTACCGATGTGCTAATCACATTTATAATTCTACCATAGCCCAAAGCTTTCATGCCTGGAACTAAGGCTTGCGCCAAGATCTGATTATTGATCAAATGCGCATTGAACGCTACGCGAAAAGCTTCAACGTCTGAATCAATTGCTGGGCCTGGATTTGGACCACCGGTATTATTCACTAAAATATTTGCTGAATGATGTTTTACGAAATCTGCAATGGCATCCTGCACTGAAGTTGTATGCGCAAAATCCGCTACTATATATCCATGCTGCTGTCCTTCCGGTGAAGGCAACTTAGCAACTTCCTCTTTCAACTTCTCAAGATTTCTTGCCATCAAAAAAACAGTTGCGCCCAATTGAGCCAACTCATGCGCCGCAGCATTTCCTATGCCTTGTGTAGAGCCGCAAACAACGGCTACTTTTCCTTTTAAACTCAGTTCCATAGCACAAAGATGCGAAATTATGGCCGACATTGTCATGCGGCTGCATAAAGTGAAAATATTCAAGAATATGTGTTTTCACCACAAATGGTTTCAACCGCTTATTTTCGCACTGGAAATGTTGCTAGAAAAAGAAATATCTTACCTAAAAGGAGTTGGTCCTCTTCGCGCAGAAACGCTGCGAAACGAACTCCGTATTGCTACTTGGGGAGATCTTTTAATGCACTATCCGTTCCGCTATATGGATCGTTCTCAAATTCTAAAAATTAGAGACATCCAATCGGATAGCACAGCGATCCAACTCATGGGAGTGATTACTTCTATGAAAGAAATTGGTGAAGCCCGCGCGAAAAGACTCGTTGCAACATTCCGCGATGATTCAGGTGAGATGGAACTCGTTTGGTTCAAAGGAATTCGATGGGCGAAAACTGCTATTCAACCCAATCAAACCTATATCGTTTACGGAAAACCAAATGCCTTCAAAGGCCGCTACAATATTCCTCATCCAGAATTGGAATTGATGGAAAATGCGCGCATCATCCAAGGCAGCGAACTCAAACCAGTATACAGCACTACTGAAAAACTCACTGCGAAAGGACTCAACAGCAATGGCATTGCAAAGCTCACGAAACAGCTCATTGAAGAATTAGCTGGAAGAATCGATGAGAATTTGCCAGATGAAGTTTTGCAACGCTTCAAACTAATGCCTCGTGCTGAAGCAATATCGCAGATACACGTTCCAACAAATTCAAAACTCCTCGAAGCGGCAAGACGTCGATTGAAATTTGAAGAACTCTTTTTTATTCAAATGCAGCTTGTTAAACAAAAGCTGATGAATACAAAAGAAGAACGAGGTGTAGTGTTTCAAAAAGTGGGCGAACTTTTCACCACTTTCTACGATAAATATTTACCCTTCGAACTCACCGGAGCACAAAAACGCGTGATGAAAGAAGTGCGTTTAGACGTGGCCCGTGGCTATCACATGAATCGTCTTATTCAAGGTGATGTGGGAAGCGGAAAAACAATCGTGGCATTACTCAGTGCATTACTAGCGATGGATAATGGTTACCAAGTTTGTTTGATGGCACCAACAGAAATCCTAGCACAACAGCATTTTCAAGGCATTTCAGAATTATTAAGTCCAATGGGACTTGATGTAGTTTTACTTACTGGATCAACACCAAAATCAGTCAGAAAAAAAATACACGAGCGTCTTATAAATGGTGATTTAAAATTCATCATTGGTACGCACGCTCTCATCGAACCTATTGTTCAATTTCAAAATCTTGGATTAGTAATCATCGATGAGCAACATCGCTTTGGTGTTATGCAACGTGCCGCTTTATGGAAAAAAGCAGAGCTTCCACCTCACGTCCTCGTGATGACAGCAACGCCGATTCCACGCACACTTGCGATGACATTATACGGCGATCTAGACATCAGTGTAATTGATGAATTACCACCCGGAAGAAAACCGATTACCACAACGCACAATACCGACGCGAAGCGACTTACCGTTTTTCAATTTATGGAAAACGAAATCGCAAAAGGGCGTCAAATCTATGTAGTATATCCACTCATTGAAGAAAGTGAAATGATGGACTACAAAGATTTACAAGATGGATATGAATCATTAGCGCGAAGATTCCCGCTGCCACAATTTAAAATATCTGTAGTGCACGGTCAGATGAAATCCGACGCGCGCAATTACGAAATGGAACAATTCGTTTCTGGCAAAACGCAAATCATGGTCGCGACCACTGTAATTGAAGTTGGGGTAAACGTACCCAATGCCTCAGTGATGGTGATAGAAAGCGCAGAGCGTTTTGGACTTTCACAGCTGCACCAATTGCGGGGCCGCGTAGGCCGTGGCGCCGATCAGAGTTACTGTATACTCATGACAAGTCACAAACTGAGTACAGATGCTAGAACGCGTTTAGAAACAATGGTCCGCACCACTGACGGATTCGAAATTGCCGAAGTCGACTTACAACTCAGAGGTCCCGGCGACATCACAGGCACGCAACAAAGTGGCTTGGTTAATCTGCGTATAGCAGATCTCGCTCGAGATCAACAAATGTTATCCGCCGCAAGAGAAATGGCCCTAGAAATCACCGATGAAGATCCTCATCTACAATCTCCAAAAAACCAAAGAATTGTTCAACACCTAAACAGCCTGAAGTCCAATAAGACGGAATGGGGGAAGATTAGTTAGATAGTGCGGTAGTGTGGTAGTGTGGTAGTGAACACAAATGCACACAAATGGAAACGAGTGAGCACGAATGAAAACAAGTGAACACAAAAGCACACAAGTGGAAACAAGTGAACACAAAAGCACACAAATGGAAACAAGAGAACACAAATAGAAAATCATTTGGGTCCACTCGGGTACATTTGGTTTAATTTGGGTGCACTATCTAACTATCAGTCCATCTTGCATTTCTATTGTGCGGTCACTCATCTTCGCAAAGTCGTTGTCGTGGGTGACAGCTATGATGGTTTGGCCTTTGTTGTGGGCCAGGTCTTGGAGAATGTCAAAAACAATTCGTGAGTTCTTAGAATCTAGATTACCTGTTGGTTCATCACCCATGATGATGAGAGGATCGTTGATTAGAGCTCTTGCAATTGCCGCCCGCTGTTGCTGACCTCCTGATAATTTTGAAGAAAGTTTTAGCGCTTGATCTTCCAATCCAAGCATCTTCAACTTTTCCATTGCACGATGCTCTATTTCTTCTCGAGAATATTTACCCAATCGCAATGCCGGAATCATCACGTTTTTCAAACATGTAAATTCCGCAAGTAAATAATGGAATTGAAATACGAAACCGATTTTCTCATTTCGAATCAGGGCTAAACGATCTAAATCATAGCCTGTTACTTTTTCACCATCGATACTCAACTCGCCATCATAGGAAGTATCCATTGTAGAAAGAACGTATAACAAAGTTGATTTCCCGCAACCTGATTTACCTACCAATGTAAGAAATTCACCTTTCTCTACACCGAAAGAAATACCCTTCAGTACTTTGAATTCGGTAGGATCATAAAACTTCTTCTCGATATTTTTTACTTCTAGAATCATGTGCTTACTTTCTAAAAATGTCAACAGGATCGACCTTTGCTGCTTTTCGTGCTGGCATGTAGCCCGCCAAAAATGTGATGGTAATTCCTATAACTATTCCCTTCAAAAATTCTTTCGTTTCAAATGCTATAGGGAAATATCCAATATCACCACCGATGTAAACGTGCTGCAAAATGTTCACTAGAATTGTCGCCACTAACACTCCTAGCATTACGCCGACCGTACCTATAGTCAAAGCTTGTGTGACGAAAATTTGAATTACATCTTTTCCTCTAAAACCCATCGCTTTCAGAATGGCGATATCATTGATCTTCTGACTCACGGTCATGTTCAAGATGTTATAAATACCAAAAGCTGCTACCAGCAGAATAGTAAATGAAACAAACGTGATGACTATCTTTCTGATTCTAGAACCCGCCATAAACGTCTCATTCGCCATCTTCCAATCCTCTACTTTATAACCAGTAAGCATCGAAAATTTCTCCGCATACGCTGCCGCCAATTCAGGATCTGTCACATTCACATTGATATCGGTCACGTATGAATTGCCTTCCATCATCAATTGTTGCGCGCTCAAAAGATTAATATAGGATTTTGTTTTATCCTCCTTTGAATTCTTCGTTTCAAAAATCCCTACCACATTCATCACTTTGTTCACCCCTCTCGAACTCGTCAAACTAATATTATCACCAGTATTCAAATTCATCTTCCGAGCGATACCACTTCCGATCACAATTCCATTTTGATTATTGGCCAAATCATCGAAGTTTCCTTGAACCATGAATGATTTAATATCGAACATTCTATTTCCTTCTGCCGGTAAAAAGCCTATGGAACTACCCGCTACTTGTGACTTTCCATTATTGTAAAAAACATTCGCCACCACTTGAGGAAGGGCTACTACCACTCCTTCTTGCTTGCGCATCAATTCCAAAATTGATTGCGGATCAATAATGGTATTTGTTGAAGGAACAACCTTTGGATTCACAATTAATGTGGTTGATTCTCCAGAAGTAAATAGCGGCGTGCTAATAACATCATCCTTATAAATTCGAATATGCGGTGTAGATTTGAAAATGGCCGTACTAGACGTTTTATCAAAACCTACTAGCATAGAATTCATAAACATAAAAACAGCCATACCTATCAATACACCAAGCACAGCTACGGTAGTCAATCTCTTACTCGAGGTAGTATAGGTAAAAGCTATTTCTCTATTTATAAAATGCTTCATGGTTATTTTTTAAGTGGTGTCAACACATCCTCAGCCGTAATTCCACTAAGTACTTCAACCCATTCGGTGCTTTTAATTCCTACCTCAATAGCTCGAGTCTCTTCCTCTCCTTTCACTTGCACTGTATTGGTAAAACTCAAGTATGATCGAGGAATCAGAAGCACATTTTTCTTTTCACCAATAACAATATTTGCTTCCAACTGAGTGCCGATGATATCAAATTCACTTGGTACAATAAATCTAGCTTCGCAAATAAATGACTGCGAAGCCTCATCAAACATGGGATAAATCTCCGTAATTGTTGCATCGGACACTTTATCTTTAGTTACATTCAATCTTATCTTAACGACTTGACCAATCTTAACTTTACTGATACTATTTTCATCCACATTCAATCGCGCAATCACTGTTTGCTCATTCGCAATAGTTGCTATCACATCACCCTTTCTCACGTAATCCCCGCGTTGTTTTATACGCTTCACTACTTTTCCATTGGATAAAGCTTTTAGCTGATTATAACTTGCATTGGTACTATTGATTTCAGACTGCGCCCTTTGTGTGATCTCCGCTTGCTTTGCTTGTTGTTTCAATAAATTCAACTTCTCTTTCAAACTCTTCACATTCGCAGCTGAATTCTGATAAGTCAATTGTGCATTTTCCAAATCCAATGCGGATACACTATTCTGTTTGTACAATTCTTTATAACGGTTCAATTGCTTTTCATCTTGCGCCAATTTCGATTCAGCAAATTCCAAACTCGCGGTTGCATCTTTAATCGCTGGTGCATTCTGAGACAAATTGTATTGAGCAATCTCGAGTTGTGCTCTAGCCGCCACACTGTTGGCGTCATTCGACACATTGCTTATCACAGCGAACACTTGATTCAATTGAACTGAATCGCCTTCTTCGATATTGATTTCAGAAATATATCCTTCCGATTGAGCCGTGAGATTATATCTATCCTTTGCGTCCAAACTTCCCGATGCGAAAACAGTTTCTGTAATATCATTCAACACAGGCTTTACATCTGTATGCTTGTTTTTCCCGCATGAAACAGCTACTAATGCGAACATCAGATAAACCGAATATTTTACGATTGATCTCATTTGAATTGATTGTTGATTTGAATTTTTGAACCAGTGTAAGAAAGCGTTGCCAACGCAGAAGCCACATTAAGTCTGCTTGATAGCAATTTTACTTGTGCAGTCAGAAGTCGATCAAGTGGAATAATATCATTCACATATTGATTCTTCACGTGATTGTATGAAACACTTTCTAATGAATAGACAGCAAGCGCGCTTTGATAATCCGCTTGTACTCTTATAAAATCATTTTCCAACTGTCGGTCTTGCATGTCGCTCTGCAGAGTAGCATGTTCGACACTCATTTCAGACAATTGCATATTAATCTTCGCTGAACGCATAGCAGTAAGTTTCGAAACATTCGTTGGAAAATCCCAAGACAAACGAAGTCCTACATAACCGCTATTAATCCAACGTTGAGAATTATCGAAGTACTTCTCGTTACTATTGTTCTGACGATTGAAAGAACTCACAAAAGAAAGAGTAGGCAAATTTTGCAACTTGGCCACCTTATACTGTTGCTCCGCCGCAGCGCGTTGGAGCATGTAACTTTTCAATGAAATATTTCCAGTTACTGCAAGTGTCTCATTACTTGGTTTAACATCCCAAAGATTTTCACTCAATTGAATTGCATCTTTTGTATCACAAAGAATAGCAAGAGAAAGATATTGTTGTTCGAGACTTAGCTTCGCTTGATTCAATTTATTTTTATGTTGAATAAGATTCACTTCAGCGTCGTTCAAATCTTGAACACGCACAATGCCTTGATCGTATTTATTTTTTACTATTGTAAAAATAGAATCAGCCTTGAGTGTATTTTCTTCCAGAACCTCTATCTGCGCTTCAAACGACAAGATGTTGTTGTACACCGCATTCAATTGATCAAACAAATTTTTCTTCGAAATTTTGTTTTGTGTTTCCACCAACTCTTCATTGATTTTCGCACTCTTGATTTCTGCAATATGAGCCACATTGATGATATCAAATTGAGGCGCTATATTCAAACTTGTGATGTATTGTTGTCCGAAAGTCACCTCACGAAATGTACCAGCGGGTCCACCAAAAATCTCTGCAGGAATAAAATTGACCGCTAGGTTCGTATTGTTTGTCATGGCTCCAGATATAGGAATACGCGGATTGAGCACATTTCCATAAGATGCCTTGGTGGTGAGTTCCGCCAAATTCTTTTGCAGTTTGGTTTGGTCATTCACATAACTCGCAGTATCCGCATATCTGAGCAAAGCATCCAACGACCCAAAAGTCAGCGACTGTGCTTTAAGCAGCGAAGTCGCCAATAGAAAAAAGAATATTACACCGATTCGAAACATACCTTTCTAGGATTTAGAGCAAAGCTAATCTTTTATAAAGGCTTTCTGTGCCGCTAAAAGGCTGAACTGCTCAAAGTCATAATTTGTAGAGCCCTTCGACTCTGGTCGCTGCGCTCCCGACCGTGGCCC
>JBIIBU010000068.1:0-8755 GCA_044239235.1 Flavobacteriales bacterium | reverse complement strand
ACAGGAAAAGCATGTGGTCATATCCATCCAAATCAGTGATATGACTTATGCCCTCTAAAATCTCTGACATAAGAATTACTTATGTTTTTTGAATTTTTTCTTTGGAATAAACTTCTTGTGCTTGTAATTATTCTTCCTAAATCCATCCGAATAATCATCTTGAAACTTATTGACAGCAAGCGTCTTGACAGCACTTAACTCCGTTACACCCTCTAGAGTAACTTTTCCTTTACTTAGGTTTACTAAGTCCTTTAATATAACGTCATCAGTGACGGTGCTCCTGTTCCAATTAAGAGCATTCTGTTTCATAACTGTCGCAATGGATAAAGCAAAAGCTCTTTTCTCTTCACCATCTTCCATTGAAGAACATTTGTCTATCAAGCGCTCCACATATCTACCGTAGTGGAGGAATTTCACATCACCCTTTGGATATGGAATGCGCGATGGAGGGCTATCTAATTCCTCAGGATTCGGAATAGGATACGGACTATCTACATCCAATTTGAAATTGGACATTATATACAAATGGTCCCAAAGTTTATGATTGAAATCTTCAATATCTCGCAAATAGGGGAACAATTGTCCCATCACCGAAAGGATAGCGCGAACACATTTGTTTCGCTCCTCACGGTCTTGAATGGTCATAGCATATTCAACCATCTTCTGAATATTTCTGCCATATTCTGGGATGATTAAATCTGGTCTCTGACTGTTGTACGGCTGAAAAGCCAAATGATTGTTGATCGTCTCCGACATAGGAGTTTAAATAAGATGAGCAAATGTAGTCAATGTTGACTATAAAACTTGAAGTTTGGCAAATTTGAGCAAAAGCTGCTTTTGACCAGCTGCAGGAAAGAAAATGGTAGCTTTCAAATCCGGCGCATCACCCTCTATGCTGAGCACTTTTCCTTTACCAAATTTCTCATGCATAACTTCCATACCGACAGAAATATTGGCGTTTACCTCTCCCATTGAGGTGGGAGTGCTCGATACTTTCTTGAAATTAGAGGGAGGCAAAACAGGAGTACTAGGAGGTGCCTCCGCTTTCTCGCTCGGACGCGGTGGAGCGTTGTAGCTTCGCTCCTTGTCTTGCAGTCGACCACCACTGAATCCTGATCTCTCCTGAGAAAAATCTATCCCTCTTGGAACCGCCCTTGGCGGAGTGCGCTCTTGTGTAGGAAGCTCTAAATACATTGGATCAATATCTTCAATAAACCTAGAAGGTTCACAATAACTCAACTGACCCCATCGATATCTTGTAAGCGCATATGAAAGCGTTGCTTTCTTTTCTGCCCTCGTTAATGCCACGTAAAATAATCTTCTCTCCTCCTCCATTTCCTCCCTTGAGTTAAGAGAAAGCTGTGATGGGAAAAGATTCTCTTCCATACCCACGATATTCACGAAAGGAAACTCAAGTCCTTTGGACCCGTGAATAGTCATCATACTCACCGTATTCTTGTCATCTTCACTGACATTGTCTGCATCGGTCAAGAGTGCAACATCAATCAAGAAATCACTCAATGAATTAATAGCCAAAGGATCTGTTGGGTTCTCACGATCACTAAATTCTTTCATACCATTAAGAAGCTCCTGGATATTATCATATCGAGCAACACCTTCAGGAGTTCTATCAGAATAAAGGTCCTTTAATAATCCGCTATGACTCGCGATATGATGACCAAGATCGTAAGCGTTTTTTGTATTTAATTCAACTTGAAAGCTCTTGATCATCGTCACGAAATCAAGAACTTTATTGAGGCTTGCGCCACCTAGTCCTATTTCATTCGCACGTGCTATCATATCCCAAATGCTAATCTGCATTTCAGATGCTCCAACAATCAATTTATCAAGCGTGGTTTTTCCAATTCCTCGAGTTGGATAATTGATAATACGTTTTAATGCCTCTTCATCATTCGGATTACATGTCAATCTGAAATAGGCAAGCAAATCCTTAATTTCCTTTCTTTGATAGAAGCTAAGTCCACCGTAGATTCTGTAGGGAATATTTAGTTTTCGTAAAGCTTCCTCAAATGAACGGCTTTGTGCGTTGGTGCGGTAAAGAATGGCAAATTCGCTGAAAGCAGATGCTTCTTGTTGCTTTATTGCAAAAATTTGATTGGCAACAAATGAACCCTCATCATTATCCGTGGCAGCTTTGTGCACTTGAATGCGGGCCCCTTGCTCATTATCAGTCCAAACTTTTTTCTGAATTTGATCCTTATTTTTTGAAATAATACTATTGGCAGCTTCTACAATCACCTTCGTACTTCGATAGTTCTGTTCCAATTTGTACATGACAAACTCAGGGTAATCTCTTCTAAAGTTCAGAATATTCTGAATATTCGCACCGCGAAATGCATAAATACTTTGTGCGTCATCGCCTACAACACATACGTTGGTGTAGGCCGCGCCCAATTGCTTTACAATAAGGTATTGAGCGAAGTTGGTATCCTGATACTCATCAACTAGAATATATCTGAACTTGTGCTGATATCTATTCAAGACATCAGGATAGTCGCGAAGCAAGACATTCGTTTTGAAAAGCAAATCATCAAAATCCATTGCGCCAGCTTTAAACAAGCGTATATCGTATTTCGCATAAATCTCACCCATCTTAGGTCTGCCCGCCTGCCTATCTTCTGCTACAATATCAATATCATTTAAATAATCTGCGGGAGAAACAAGGTTGTTTTTACAACTGCTAATGCGGTTGTAAACCGTGCCTGGCTTGTATATTTTATCATCCAAACCCATCTCCTTGATAATATCCTTAACCAAACTTTTGGCATCGGATGTATCATAGATTGTGAAATTTCTAGGATAATTAATCTTCTCACATTCAATGCGGAGAATTCTTGCGAACACGGAGTGGAATGTTCCCATCCAGATATTCTTAGCCTCAGACTCACCCACTAGCTTCCCTATTCGATCTTTCATCTCACGAGCAGCCTTATTCGTAAAAGTCAACGACAAAATATGGAATGGATCAACGCCTTGCTGAATCAAATAAGCAATGCGATAGCTAAGCACACGAGTCTTACCTGATCCAGCTCCGGCAATTACCATCATCGGACCATCGACATGCGCAGCGGCTGCGCGCTGTGCTTCATTAAGTTGATTTAATATATCTGAATTCACGCCCGTAAAGTTACTTCGATTATACGCGCACAAGATGTCTGAATTGCGGATTGTTAGAAAAAAGTCTTTGCGTATCTTTTCTTAACTTCGCCTCATTCAAACAAGGCCCAATCCTTGGTAGTTCCATTTTCAAAAAGAATCTTATGCCGAAAATATTAGTTATCGACGACGAAGCAGCAATCAGAGGTGCACTCAAGGAAATCCTTGAATATGAATCATTCGAAGTTGCTGAAGCAGAGGATGGAATTGTTGGAATCAAACTCGCCGAAAAAGAGAATTTCGATTTGATTTTTTGTGATATCAAAATGCCAAAAATGGATGGCATAGAAGTTCTTGAAAAACTAAAAGAGAAAGGAATCGAAACACCTGTTGTTATCATCACTGGTCATGGAACGGTAGAAACAGCAGTTGAAGCTTTGAAGAAAGGTGCTTATGATTTCATACAAAAACCACTTGATCTCAATCGTGTTCTCGTTACTGTTCGCAACGCCAGCAACCAAACTGCATTGGTTCAAGAAACTAAGACACTTCGTAAAAAAGTAAACAAAGTCCTCGGCTCTAATATCGTTGGTGAAAGCAAAGCCATTGGTGAAATTAAAAAAATGATTGACACCGTTGCTCCAACGGAAGCTCGTGTATTAATCACGGGCGGAAATGGCTCTGGAAAAGAATTAGTTGCCCGTCAACTTCATGAAAAAAGTGAACGAGCTGCTGGTGCATTCATCGAAGTTAACTGCGCTGCAATTCCATCTGAACTTATAGAAAGCGAACTTTTTGGTCATGAAAAAGGCGCGTTCACTAGTGCCATCAAAACGCGTCAAGGGAAATTCGAATTGGCCGATGGAGGAACTTTATTCCTTGATGAAATAGGCGATATGGCACTTTCTGCCCAAGCAAAAGTCCTTCGTGCTCTTCAAGAAAGCAAAATCACACGAGTTGGTGGTGACAAGGATTTCAAAGTGAATGTTCGCGTTTTTGCTGCCACAAATAAAGACTTGAGAAAGGAAATTGCAGATGGTAATTTCCGTGAAGACTTATATCATCGTTTATCCGTAATCGTTATTCGAGTGCCATCATTGAATGAGCGCAAAGACGATATTCCAATTCTTGCAAATCATTTTCTAAATCAAATAGCAGAAGACTACGGTCAGCCTGTAAAAGATATCACACCTGCAGCAATCAAAGCTCTGCAACAATTGGATTGGACTGGAAATATTCGTGAATTCAGAAATGTAATAGAACGATTAATCATCCTTTCTCCAAAAGCTATCGATGAAAAAGAGGTAAAAGCTTACGCAACCCCAAACTTCAAATAATTAGCTTTTCTTTTTTAGGGGAATCCAAAAAATAATATTGGCAAGTAACACCGAAACACTACCCACAATCATAAACGAAACATTGGGCATTTGAGGTGGCATTAAAAAAGTCAAAAGAATCACAAACAGGGTAAAGAAATAAAGCACACCGCAAGTTTGTCGATGAGACATACCATGTGCTAATAGACGATGATGGATGTGGTTTTTATCCGCTGAAAAAGGGGAGCGACCTTGACCCATTCTAATCACAAAAACACGCAGTGTATCTATTAATGGATAAGCCAAAATAGCCATAGCTAACACTGGCTTAGACACATCTGTCATTGCTGCAGTCATTTTATCGACAGGGTATTCAATCATCTTCATGGTCAAAACATAAATGACCACACCAATAATTAAGGATCCCGAGTCACCCATAAACAATTTTGCTGGTTGCCAATTGAAAATCAAAAAGCCTAACAATGATCCCGCAAGTCCTATTGCAAGCAATGCTAAAGGTAAATCTCCTGTCTTAAAAAACCAATAAGCAAAGGTTATACTTGCTATCATTCCTGTTCCTGCAGCAAGTCCGTCGACACCATCAATTAAATTTATTGCGTTGACAATGACTATGTATATAAACATGGAAAGCCCAATAGAAATAGACACCGGAAGTTCGTTTATTTCAAACAATCCCCAAAACTGGGTAAGTCGAATATTGGCCATAACCACTAGGATAAAACCAACGACAAAATGAACTACTAGTTTTTTTGATGGACTCATTCCAATGATATCATCTTTCAATCCCATGAAGAATAGGATAAACATGCAGGCCACCAGATATTTGAATTCTTTCAGAGCACCCAACTCGTCGTAATTATTACCAAGCTGACCGCTAGACTCTGAAGGAAACCATAAGCAATAGGAGATAATTGTACCCGCAAAAATCATGATACCACCAATTGTGGGAACACTTTTACGGTGCACTTTTCTTGCGTCCCCTGGCTCGTCGACCAAATGCTTCAGCTTTGCAACCTTTATCAACGCCGGCGTGGCAACTGTTACAAGTATAAACGCAGTTATAAATCCTAATATAATTTGATACAAAGTAGTATAGGTTTAGTGTGAAGCAACGTGCTTACAAACTTACTAAAAATCAAAGTACGAATTATGAAGATTCGTGCGGATTCCGAACATGATTATGGAAGATGACTCATAGGAATGCCTCAAAATCACACCTGCAAAAATTTCCGCATCGGTATGTCTATTCAATTTATACCCGCCTGTAAGTTCTAATTGTTCTATAGTTCTGTATTCGAAAGAAGGCAGGACATCAGGAGAATATCTGAAACTCCACTTTCCTTCAGCACCCATACCATGGCGTATTTGGTTGTACTTCGCGCGACCAAACCAGCGCTTCCATCTATAATCTGACATGATTACAATTTCATCTGTAGCTCCTCCACTCGGATGACCAAGAGGCTGATTGAAATGCGTCAAACTTTGTAAGTGAAAGTTCGATGAATAGGCAAAATCACTCAAATGATTATACTCGATTTTTACATTAAGTCTGGGAATGATAAAATCAAAAACATTAGAACCAATCTGATAACCAGTTCGGTTTGTAGCAAAATCATCTATTAAAAGTTGGCCATAAACGGAAACACTATACGGAAGATTCAACCTAATATTAGCCCCCGAGTATACATTGTTTGCTCCGTCATACCCCTCAATTGATGAGTTAATCCCTATAACAGGAACGTACGCATTCCAAGGCAAGGCATAGGTTTGCAGACTGTCTACTTGCTTCCATACAGTTCCTTCAAAAAAACCGATTTCTATAAAGTTTGTAGGCTTTATACTGAAATAGTGGAATGACCCACCCTTCCTTTTAAATAAAGACTCTGGAGTGTCACCAATAGGCAATCTCTCCAATGATTGAAGCGTGGTATACCAACTTGAATACATTACCTTTCCATCAAAGAATGTCGCCGTTGTTTTGACGTATGGAGAATTAAAAACTCCATCTGATAACAAAAGACTGCGATAACCGTGACCTATGAACTGCTTTCCATAACCAAGCTGTACATTCCAATTAGGTAGAATGGAATATGAAATATTTCCGAAACTCATACTGTAATCCACTCCACTAACCATATAATTCTTTACCCTTCCCCAGCCTGGAACTACTCCCGTAGAATCAATAAATTCATCCAAATATCTAGTAGCAACCCTTTGCACTTCATACAAACCAGAGTTAAACGAAAACCTTTCTCCAATTCGACCTTGAAGCATCGCTCCGCGACAATTCACAAAAGAAAAATTCCCCCTCGAGTAACTTGCGGGTACAGAGAAATCTTTACCATACCCTATATCTGCCAATATGTCTAAGGCAATGGAATAATCCGCACCCTTTTTTTCAAAAATATGATCGCGCAGTAATTTCGCTCCAAACAGATAATAATATTTAGCACTATCTGCCAAGAATTTATATTTCAAAGTATCTGAAAAAAGTTGAACCTGATAGGGTCTTTGTCCAAGATGAACACCCATCTTTCCAGAAACTATTTCACGCTCAAGCATCGAGGATTGATACAATCCCATATTCAACTCAGGTTGCTGACCAACGGCCCGAAGAACCATTAATAACAGAACTAGTGAAACAAGATACCGAGCGTTCATTCGGTTGGCAGAT
The DNA here is from genome assembly GCA_044239235.1 of Flavobacteriales bacterium. Classification (GTDB taxonomy): domain Bacteria; phylum Bacteroidota; class Bacteroidia; order Flavobacteriales_D; family Sanyastnellaceae; genus JAIXWP01. Next base: position 1,627 of record JBIIBU010000068.1, on the reverse strand, counting down.
TCATTGATTTAAAAAGCTCATATACTGAAGCAATTCCATCACGCAATTGTATTTTATGCTTCCAACCCAAATTATGAATTCGATCGACGTTCATCAGCTTTCGAGGGGTACCGTTAGGTTTAGTTGAGTCCCATGAAATTGAACCTTCAAAACCAACAATAGCCTTCACTATTTCAGCCAAATCTTTAATAGCTAAATCCTCTCCTGTTCCAACATTGACAAATTGTTTTCCATCATAATTTTCCATCAAATGAACACATGCAGCTGCCAAATCATCCACATGCAAAAACTCTCTAAGCGGACTGCCGTCTCCCCAAAGCTCCACAGCAGGCGCTCCATTAACCTTAGCTGCGTGAAACTTGCGAATCAAAGCAGGCAAGACATGCGAATTCTGTAGATCATAATTGTCATTTGGGCCATATAGATTAGTTGGCATTGCGCTTATAAAATTGCAGCCATATTGGTCTCGATATGCTTCACACATTTTAATACCCGCAATTTTTGCAATAGCATATGGCTCATTGGTTGGTTCCAACTCACCTGTGAGGAGACTATCCTCATTCAATGGCTGTTGCGCTAATTTTGGATAGATGCATGATGAACCCAAAAATAGAAGCTTGGTTACTTTGTGCTCATAAGCTGCATGAATAACATTGGCCTCTATCATTAAATTCTTATAAATGAAATCAGCTCTGTAGGTATTATTCGCATGAATACCGCCCACTTTAGCAGCCGCGAGATAAACGTACTCTGGTTTATTCTCTTCAAAAAAAGAATTTACAGCAAGTTGATTTGAAAGATCCAGCTCCGAAGAAGTTCTAACAATTATATTAGAATGTCCATTTGCCTTAAGGGCTCTGACTATAGCCGAACCCACCATTCCACGGTGGCCAGCAACAAAAATTCCTGCATCAAGGTTCATGATACAAACCTAAGACAAAAATGGATATTCTAAGACTTAACATCTAGCGCGTCGCGAAGTCCATTGCCTATCATCATAAAACTCAATACCAATAGCATAATAAGCAATCCAGGTATCAAAGCCAAATAGGCCAAATCCGTAGTAATGTATGAATAGTGCTCTCGAATCATATTGCCCCAACTCGGTGTTGGAATCTGCGCGCCCAATCCAAGAAATGAAAGCCCAGCTTCAATCAATATTGCTGAAGCAAAATTGGCAGCCGAAATAACAATCACCGGAGACCAAATATTCGGTAAAATATGCTTAAAAATTATTCTGATATCATGAAAACCAAGTGCTCGTGCCGCCTCGATATATTCTTTTTCGCGAATGCTCAATACTTGCCCTCGCGCTATTCTGGCAACCTCAACCCACATCGTTAGTCCAACAGCCAAAAAAACTTTCCAAAAACCTGTACCAAAAGCAAATGTGATTGCCATTACCAAAAGCAACGTGGGTATTGCCCAAACAACATTTGTAAACCACATTATAAGCGAATCCACCCAACCTCTATAGTAACCCGCAATGAGGCCCAATGTAAGCCCAACCAATAGTGAAATCAACACTGCAATAGCTCCGACCGCAAGAGAAATTACTGTGCCTGCCATTAGCCGAGAAAGCAAATCACGTCCGTACTTATCCGTGCCTAAGGCATAAATACGATGC
>JBIIBU010000066.1:0-8945 GCA_044239235.1 Flavobacteriales bacterium | reverse complement strand
ACCTCATTTTTCCGATGTTGCGGAACTGATGTCCGATTTGGAAAAATTCGCAAACAACGAGGATATGCCTCTGCCAGATTTAATCAAAATAGCCATTATTCATTACCAATTCGAAACCATTCACCCCTTTCTAGATGGGAATGGACGCGTGGGAAGATTATTAATTACACTCTATCTTGTAAATAAAGGAATTCTAAAACAACCTATACTATACCTCTCCGACTTCTTTGAACGGCACCGTATGCTTTACTACGATAATCTCACCAGAGTGCGAACACACCATGATTTGAATCAATGGTTAAAATTTTTTCTAACGGGTGTAATTGAAACCGCTCAAAGAGGAGTAACAACATTTGACGGAATTCTTCAACTTCAAAAGCATCTTGATTTGAAATTGAAATCGATTGGGAACAGAGGAAATGATGCAAAAAAAGTGATTGATTTTCTATATACCCACCCTGTAATAGATGCTGCAAAGGTGGCGGAGATTATCGAAAAATCTAATGTAACAGCCTATTCGCTCATTAGTAAGTTGGTAGAATTAGATATATTGAAAGAGATAACCGGAGCGAAAAGAGATCGAATCTTTATTTTTAATGATTATCTGAAGCTATTTAATACTGAAATTGAACCCTAGTATGAATCAAAATATCAATTATTCTTTTTTCTTTTTTGTTGACTTGTAGTCTATAAATTAGAGCGCCACAAAGAACATTAACTCCTCCTAAATGAAGCACTCATTTCACAAAATCGGCAGCGTCGTGCTAATCCTATTTATTTCATCGCTGTTCAGTTGCACGGTTTATTACACCACCCAAGAAGTCGATAGCAACCTAAAATCAACGGTTGATAATGTGAACGCCAACATTTCCAATGCTATCGTGCAAGTGGCTGCTATAAAGTCTGAATACAACCAAATTAGCTGCGATCAGAGAACACCTGAGATGATGAAAGCAGATCAGATGCTGCTAAATCTCGATTTTCAAATGACACAAATTGAAAGTCGTCAAAATAAGCTCGCTCATGAATACAATAACTTCACCGAATACACCAAGGGGAAAGACAAAATCCAATCTGGAACAGAAGAATGGAAACAAGTAAAGCAGACAAAAGCGAACATAAAAGGCATTCTCAATGAACTGGAGATTCTAAGTAAATCTTATTCAAAAACAGCGAATGAATTCAGCGCCTATGTCACCAATAGTGTCGTTCCCACCGTGCAAATGTGTGATGTGGCTATTTATACATCGCAATTCGAAGATGCTTTAAAGAGTTTGAATCAAAGTCAAATTGAAGCGAAGGATGGATTGAAGAACTACGAAGAAACAATTGCGGCAGTCAACCGCCAATACAGTGCAACGCAGACTCAAAAGTGCGACCTACTCTACTCTCATTTGAGTTTGATTAAATCGAATGTTAATCAAATCACTTTGGTAAAACAGAATGTGCAAAAGGCGATTGATGCATTTAAAACAAATACCAAAGGGATAAAAAAACTTTATTCGTGCAGCAGCAAATGGGTTTATGTAACCGATGCAGAATCCGCAGTTGCGCAGCAGAAAAAAGACATCGAAGAGATCGACAAAATCATTCAAACCAACAGCGCCCAAATTCAAACAATCATTGATTCTTTGAGGGAGTAATCCATTCTGGGAAATGATCTGACTCAACTCCAATTCACCAAATTCATGCAAATTCGGTGAACATATTCACCAAAAAACCTATTATTTGGTGAATAGACGCTAAAATTATGGAAATGCAATGCATACTTTTCTCGCAGTTGGAGACCTAATTATTCAGTATACCTATTAATTATCCCGCAGGCTTTTCCAAATATTTCTCAATGATGCGCAGTAAAACATCATTTTGGTTTTTCAATAAATCAATCTGATCTTGATAAAGCTTTCTTTCTTGCAATGTAATTCCATTGTTTACTACATAGCCATTACTTAAGTCGTTGTGACTTACATTGAAAATATTGTTTTCATTAAACGAGACTATATCATCAACCGTAACCTCTAGAATAGATGAAATCTTTGCTAATTTTCCATAGCTAATCTCTGTCTCCGCAACCTCTATTCGCGAATAGGCACCTTGCGTTATTCCTAATTCACTTGCCATAAAAGATTGAGTGTAATTCTTTAACTCTCTTAACTTTTTAATCTTATGCCCTATATGTGTGTTTAAAGCATCCATGATTTCTTTCTCTGTGACTAAAGTAAGGTTTTTTTTAGAACAAATTGAAACTTCTCGATTAAAATAAGTCTTATAAAACAATAAAATCAGCCCTACATCTAGAACAAAAAATAAATTAATTTAATATGTCCAAATAACATATATTATACTGATAACGGTATTTATCGCAGACATAACCGCGTTTCCTTTGGTAGACTACTTTTTTTTTAAAAATTTTAAATTTTAAACTAATGAAAAAAATTATTCTTGGAGTTGCAATGTCACTCCTTACACTATGCACATTTGCTAGTGACGTTCTAACGCTTAATAATGCGATGGTATTTAGCGGTGAAATAGTAAAAATCAAAGGCTGCATTGTTTTGTTTAAATCCGAGGGAATCAAATACGAAATTCCAGTTGCTGACATATTCTCTCTTGAGTTTGAAGATGTCAACAACAAGGTCTATACGGACTACATGAAACTAGCTGATAACGATCCAAACAAATGCATGAGCGGACGCATGGATGCAGAGAATTACCATGGAAAAAACGGGTCGCATTTTGTGCTAGGGTTATTATTCGGACCATTCGCAATGATTGGAACAGCATTGGCAAATCCTACTCCTGAGAAAGGGAAAGATACCTATGCAATGTCTCAGAATAAGAATTTATTTAGCGATCCAGAATATTTGAGTTGTTATAAGAAAAAAGCCAAAGGCAAAATGATAGGCATGGAAGCTTTGGGATGGGGAACTTGGATACTATTTCTTATTGCAATTTCTTAGTTATAATTAACTAATAGAAATATGAAATAGATAATATTATTTAAAAAAGGCCAACAAATGTTGGCCTTTTTTTTATTATTTATAAATTACTGCTTCGGCCTTCCACCAGCCCCTGATTGGTAATTCTTACCGTATTTCAACTTCTTCTTGTCCTCACGGGTGACCTTGATCGGAACCTTCTTATTCTTCTCCAATTTTTCATGGAATGCGGCCCCCTTATTCTCCACTTTAGGCTGGCGAACTTGAATAATCTTCATGCCAGGTGTGTGCTCTTCGTCAGGGATCAAAACTGTTGAAATTTCTACTTCTTCTGGCATCGGTATAATGGTCACCTTCATGTCCATCATCTCCTCCACTTGATCCAAGTATTCCTGCTCTTTGAGAGAAACAAATGATATCGAAATACCCTTCTTATCTGCCCTACCCGTTCTACCAATTCTATGAATATAATCGGTTGCCACTTCAGGCATTATAAAGTTGACAACGTGTGTGACCTCGGTAACGTCCAAACCACGCGCAAGCAAATCACTCGCTATCAAAATGCGACAGTCACCACTCTCGAATTCTTCTACTGTTCTAAATCGGCGATTGGATGATTTATTGGCGTGAATTACCGCCATCTCCTCACCGTATTTATCCTCCATCAACATATTGATTCGATCAGCTATGCGCTTAGTGCCGGCGAATACAAGCACTCTGGTCATATCTCTATCTGTAGATAAAAGATGATCCAACAAATTCATCTTGGTATTGAAGTTCGGAACTTCATATGCAAGCTGCGTAATGTTGGTCAAGGGCGTACCTGTAGCTGCGTCTTCTATACGTTCTAATCTTGAATAATCGAGTGTCAACAAACCTTCAATCTCTTCTGTCATTGTTGCCGAGAACATCATGGTCTGACGCTTTTCTGGCAAGAGATCCAAGAGATTTTTGAGCTCTGCTCTAAAGCCCAATTTCATCATCTGATCCACCTCATCAATCACCACCTTCTTCACTTGTTTGGGAGGGATAACGCCATTCAACAACAAGTCATTTATTCGACCTGGTGTACCAACTACGATATCAACTCCTTCAGCCACAGCTGCAGCTTGCGTCTTGATGTTGGCTCCGCCATAAACTCCTGTCGCTTTCAAAAAAGTGTACTTCGCAATTTCTTCAAATTGCTCGACAACCTGCACCACCAATTCTCGTGTTGGAACAAGTATTAAAAGCAATGGAACTTTCTTTTTCGAAAATTGCCACTGACGAATCAATGGAATCAGATAAGCAAGTGTTTTTCCTGTGCCTGTTTGTGCAATGCCTAATACATCCTTTCCCGCCATGATTGGCGCAAAAGCTTTCACCTGAATGGGAGTAGGTTCGGAGAAACCCAAATCACTCAGAGCGTTGAGAATAGGATTATTGATATTAAGATCTGTAAACTTCATGATTAGCGCATTTGCGGTCGCAAGTTACGGCTAAAAATTCAGCTGATATTGAAAGCCGATTCCACGCGGTGCCTCTGGCTTTGCAGGTCGAAGAGCCACGAAATGATTAAACAAATTCGTGCAGTGCAAAGTCACACGATGATTTTCGTTGAATTGATAACCGCATCGAGCATCAACAATAAAATTGGTACGCTGATTCACCGCGCGATAGTTGGTCAAGCCCGGAATAAACCATGCAAAGACAATGTCTACTTGCTCCATATAACTATACATGCGAACGCCGCTTCCAATAGACCAACCATTGGAAGTCTCTATATCAGCGTTGAATTTCATCATATGGCGATAGCGATATTTCAGAATAGGAGAATCTTCTGCCGTTTGCAGGTGGCCAAATGTGTTCACCGCAAACTTCATAAACTTTCCAAAGTCTTTTAATGTTGAATCAACCCCCACATCCACAGGACAGATATAAGAATAGCCTCCATTCATAATCAACTTTACATCGCCGATTTTTCCTTCACAGTTGGCTGATAACTCTGCTCCCAAGATTCTAGCATTCGTCACATTTATACTTTTAAAACCAAAGCCATACAGGGGATCGCGCGGCTTTCCCCACACACCGAATGAAAATTCGGTCATGTTTTTATATCGTGTATGGAACAGCGCCAAATCCAAATACCCCACCCATTTATCGTATTTAAATTTGCGCTTCACTCCTACTTCATAATTCCATCCACGCTCGGGCTGAAGAAGAGGATTAGGATAAATATTAATGATGTCAATCGCGTATTTCAAATAGCGTTCAATAGGCGATGGAAAACGATAGCCTTCTCCATATGAGGCGCGCAAGAATGTTTTCTCATTGATAGAATAATTGACGCCATACGACTGCACCGGAATGGACTTCGAAACAATGGAGTCAATTCTAAAAAACTCGTAGCGCCAACCTGCTTGAAACTCGAATTTGTTCCAACTCTTTTGCAATTGTAAAAATGCGCCACCTTGATTGCCTTGATGCAAGCCATCGACACTAGCATCGCGGAGCAGACTATGTGTCGCGCTTAAACCAGTACTCAGCGCAATGTCAAAAATAATTGTGCGCTTTAGTTGATAGTCCAAAGTGAAATTATGCGATTGCGCGTACCAGCCGGTAGCTGACGGCTGCGTAGTGGAATAATAGCGCGCTTTTAATGCGTGTCTATTTGAAAAATCATCATTCCATTTCAACCAAGTATCTATATTACCCCAAAGATCTTGTGTGAAAAAATTAGTATTTAAACTGTATGGTCTGTATGCATCCACAGAGTCATTGGCCCAAAAAAGAAAAACACCTTGGCGCTTAAAAAGCACATTACCGTCTATTCCTGCAGAGTATTTTCCATCCTTAAAAAACTTTCTCGTTTTAAAAGAAATTCTTGCTCTTCGATCTGACTCACCTTGCAGCCATCCCATCTGAGAATACGCATTTGCTCCGAGTACCACATCCATTCCTTTCGCTGTCGTGTGTCCATGAGAAAAACTAACATTACTTTGGAATGGAATACAGTTGTCGGTCCAAGCATCTGCTGTGCCTGCAGGTTGCGGATTAATCGTATGAAAAGTAGATAGTCGATTCCACGATTTTCCTTCTGGATATTTGGTTCTAATTTGAATAATACCATTCAAGGCCGAAGCGCCGTATGCCACAGAAGCCGCGCCTTTAGTCACTTCTATTTGATCAATAATTTCTAGCGGAATAAAACTCCACTTGATATCATTTCTATCAGCAGAAATTAATGGAACATCGTCGAGCACCAGCTGCACTCTACTTCCTGCGCCAAACGCATAACCGCTTCCCCCGCGAATCGAGGCTTGACCGTCGATGATGGTAACGCCTGATAACCGTTCCATAGCATCAGAAAGATTCGGTGTAATTTTCCGAACCAAATCTTCCGACCTCACCACCTCCATGCTCACCATCGCTTTTTCGATTGGTTTGATATAGCGCGTAGAACTGATGATAAGGATATCCAGATTGAGTTCAAGAGCATGCAACTGAATATTGGTCATTTGAAGCAATGGCAGCTGCAAATCAATGATGGTGTCCCTGTACCCAACACAGAACAACTTCAAAGAGTGAATTCCGGGTTGATATTCCTCAAGACAAAGTTTACCAAACTCATCAGAAGCTAATTTTTCCGTCGAATCGAGGACACCAATTACAAAAGGAACGGATTCTCCTGTTTTAGCATCACTAATTTGGATACAGTTTTGGGCGAAACTAAAGGTCGCTGAAAAGGAGATCAGTGTATATAGGAGGAGTAATTTTTTCACAAACGTCAGGTCTAGTTTTGCAAATAAAGCAATTTTTACCAATTTGAGTCAATTGCAAACGTTGGAGTTCTCGACATCCATTTCCCATCTGTGAAATCAGGTATTTCTTGAACAGCACCATTGGCTGCGACTGATGCTTCCGATAAGGGCGTGATGGAATACCATGTTGCCAAGTCATAGACATCTAAAGGAAATGCAGCATTATTTTTTATGCATTCGATAAATGCATTGTCTACAAAATAGTCCATTCCGCCGTGTCCAGATTGAGCGGCAGCTTCAGCATTTTTCTTCCATAATGGATGATCATGCTCGTCTAGCCAGGTTTTGGAATTGTCCCAACGATGGGAATGTTTCATTTGATTTTCAAAATAAACAAAGCCTTGATCATTGTCGCCCCAACCGTAGTCCTGCCAAATGCCTTTAGTTCCCTGCACTCTAAACCCGAGATTATATGGCCTTTGTAGCGAAGTATCATGAGTCAAAAGAATAGTTTCGCCGTTAGCACATTGAAGTTGGGTGGTTACAATATCGCCTTGTTTAAAATCAACTTTAGCATTCGGATGCCCTGCACCTCCTGATTTATGGTCAATAATGTATTGTTTTAACCCTCTTGCTTTTGATGAAAAAGAGGAAAGTCGTAGTAATCGATTACCACGATTCACATTAAGCATAACTGCTACAGGACCTAGGCCATGTGTAGGATAAAGTTCTCCGTTGCGATTAACATAATGATTGGTTCTCCATTTTGCTTCGCTAAAGCCTTTGTCGCCAAACTCAACCCCCGAATTGTATGCGGTTTTTCCATCATTAAATAGAACTCCTCGAAGGTCATGCTCATATCCGCCTTGTGCGTGAACAATTTCGCCGAACATGCCTTGACGCACCATATTGAGAACGGCCATGACATCGCGACGGTAGCAGACATTTTCCATCATCATAATGGGTGTTCCTGTCTCCTCATATGTGCGCACATATTCCCAACAATCACCTAAATTCATGGCTCCACAGACTTCCATCGCAACAATCTTCTTGGCTCTCATTGAATCAACGCCTTGTTTCAAATGCCATTCCCAAGGTGAAGAAATAAAGACAGCGTCGATATCGTCGCGCTGGAGCATATTGCGGTAGTCATAGTCACCATTTCCGAATTCTATAGCCTTCGGTTTATTTGCCTTTAATAACAATGCTTGAGCATCAGCCATCATTTGTGGGTCAGGGTCGGCGAATGCCACAATTTCAACATCGGTGCGCTTGAGCATTTCCTCAATGTGGGCTTGGCCTCTATACCCTACGGCAATAAAGCCAAGTCGAATTTTCTTTTCACCTGAAAATATGGATGCATGCGCGGTTTGGGGGATAAGAAATGACCCTAAACCAAGGACCGTTCCCGCTTTGATGAATTGACGTCTTTCCATGTCTATTTTTTTCGCAAAATAGTGATACATAAAAGATCAGTTGTTCGAATATTTCCTTAAATTTCAACTTTCAGCGACGTTCTTTATTTGCTAGCGACATTGTTATACACCTTAACACATACTCCAATGGTCAATGTACAGCTTAAAATTGTTGAAGAGGGACGAAAACACCCTATTTCAGAACTAAAGAAACACCTCACACTTTATTTGTTCGAGGAAGATATTCTTGTCAGAACCACAGCAGAATTAACCCTAAAAATCAAATTTTATCATGAATTCGATCAAGATTTAGTCTTGATCAAACTCCGTGAAACAGCTACCCAGATTAAGATATCTGAAAAAGTGATTCCGTATAAAGAAAATACATGGATTCAAGACATTTGCGCAGAATCTCATGCGCTGATATCGTCGATTAAGCAAACTGCTTAACATTTCGTTGTAAAGAACTCGTTGGACATGAAAGCCTTCGCACACCGCGAGGGCTTTATTTTCGTCTTATTACAACTAGGACAACAACTCATACCCCATTTCGCTCAATTCATTCTCTTTTCTCTGAAACAAATAGCCTCTTCCGCCGTAAGATATTTTGGACTTAAGATGTATGAATTAGAAAAATGTCATTAACCACTCGAACGTCAATGCCTTCACCTGGTAAGAATTTTGGCTCTAAATATTTACAAACCCTTGTGGGGCTTTTTGATATTTATCAAAGCTATGATTCTGCGTTCTGTTACAGGGGTGCTTTTGCGGATAGGTTTACGAATACAATCATTGACATTTCCGAAGGTTCCGTTTTCAGACGCGAACCTATGATGAATAGAAAAGTCTCC
>JBIIBU010000115.1:0-6042 GCA_044239235.1 Flavobacteriales bacterium | reverse complement strand
AGGTATTGCTGCAGTGGGTGTTGGCTTAGTAGCTGCAGTTGGAATTTATGGCGCTGTAGCATACGGAACGGCCACTGGTCTTACTGCTGCTGCAATTATGGGAACAGCTTTTCTCTTTGGGGATGCTAATGCTGCTGAAGCAACTCCTCCAACTACGAATAATAATACAGATCTTCCGAATAATCCCAATGATGCTCCAAATCCAGATCCCCAAAGCACTCCAGAGGATCCAACGAATTTGTTAACCACAACGGACGGAACAACTGGAACAACCGGAACAACCGGTACTACAGGTACTAGCGGAACAACTAGCACGAGCGGTACAACGGGAACGACGGGAACAACTAGTACTACAAATACAACAGCTACTACCGACACGACTGGCACGTCTGGAACTACAGGCACGACTAGTCTAACCACAACAACGACTACAACCGGTACAACTGGCACAACAGGTGATACCTTGGGTGGAATGATTATTCAAAAACCTAGGTTATTAAATCAAGTTCGTCAGGATATTTATGATGTTCGACGTAAAAAATAAAATTTCTATCATTTATTTAATATCAAAGGCCTGTAAGTTTTTACAGGCCTTTATATTTGAATCTTATGAAGGTTATTAAGAAGGTGTTCTCATTAGATTTGCGAGCCTTAGCTATAATGCGCATAGCTATTGGCATCGTTTTGATTTTTGATTTGTTGGTTAGGGCGACAGATTTATTGGTATTCTATACTGACTATGGGGTATTGCCCAGAGAAGCTGTGATAATGAATCTACGTCAGATCCATTTTCTATCGTTGCACCTTATTTCAGGTGAACTCAATTTTCAGATCGTTTTATTTTTGATCGCTTTATGGTGTAACGTTCAAGTACTCATTGGCAATAGAACCAAACTTTATACAGTATTGGCTTGGCTTCTTCTTCTTTCGGTGCAAAATAGAAATACATTAATTGGTCAGGCAGGTGATGATGTGTTGCGATTAGCATTGATGTGGGGCATTTTTTTACCGTGGAATAACCGATATTCAATGGATTCGCTTCGAATTCAGGTTAGGAAATCCAATGATTATTTCGGTGTTTCTGCAATTGGTTTGACTCTGCTTATTTTTTCCTTGTATTTCTTTTCGGCATGCATGAAAACCGCTCCTGAATGGACGCGAGATTTTACTGCGGTATACTATGCGCTCAGTTTAGATCAATTAGCATTGCCAATTGGTAAATGGATCTATCCATATCCTCATACATTAAAAATTATAACGGCTTCAGTATATTACATAGAGTTATTAGCGCCCTTCTTGCTTTTTGTCTTTTGGAAAAAAGAAGTCACGCGATTAGTATTTACACTCGTTTTCTTGTTTTTTCACATCGGACTGGCCTCCACTTTGTTCATTGGTTTTTTCCCTTTTATTGTAATGGCTGTATTGCTTGGCTTTTTGCCTTCACCCGTCATGGATAAATTCGATTCATTGTTAGAAAGGTTGCGCAAGCGCTTTTTAAAATTTGAGATGTTTAATATCAATGTATCTGAGGGAGGTGTGAATCTTTCACCTTTGAGATATGTTAAAATTCAAACTATCCTTTTGGTTACTCTTGCCTTATATCAGTTGGCCTGGAACTTCAAAAGCGTTGGTTGGATATCTTCTCAGTATGTTCCTCTTCAAACTTTGGCATATAACTTACGATTAGATCAAAGCTGGGGCATGTTTGCACCTGGGGTTTTTAAAGAAGATGGTTGGTTTCTCTTTGAGGGAATTACTGAGGATGGACGCGTAATAGACATAAGTCGAGACGGTCAGCAAATGAGGTATGGCAAACCACAGCACATTTCTTCAATGTTTAAAAATGATCGATGGAGAAAGTACACCGAGAATCTTTTAATGAAACGAAATCATGAATTACGATTCTATTACACAGCTTACTTGCATGATCGATGGATGTTGCAGCATCCAGAGATAGCCCTTAGTGCAATTAGAATCGTATACATGAAGGAGCTAAGCCTCCCTGATTATCAATTTGCGGAACCTAAGCGGGAAGTATTAGTAGAATGGAAGCGACCGGAATAAAGTGGGAAAGTATCTCCGTTCTAAAAGATCAATCTAGGATTTCTGAAATCACTCATGTAATCTTATCCAATGGACGTAGGCACAATTCCTCATCCGAAGCTCGAATTTGGTAGATGCCTAATTGTTCTACTGGTCCATTGTAAACACTATACCCCACCACTGCGAAATATCGGTCCTTGCCAAGCAGATTGGGAATCTTTTCTGGTTTAGGATAAAGCCCTTGAATTGTGCCATAGAAAAGTGGTATACGATCTTCTTCTACTGCGCCAAATTCTTCGAGATCTACGATATCCACAATGTCAGAGTCCAAAGGGAAATTGCCACATTGATGCATAATTTTTAAACGGAATCCATAGAAGAATGGGTGAACATGAAATTTTTCTATAATCGTTGATCTATACATTTTTTGAAATATTAAGGGAACAGAACATAGCGTTCTGTTCCCTTTGTTTATTATTCTTCCCAGTTAAATTCATTTCTACCAAAGTGACCGTAGCTTGCGGTTTGCTCGTAGATGGGATTTTTAAGTTTTAGTCGCTCAATGATGCCATTAGGAGTGAGATCAAATCTCTTTTTAATATCATTTTGAATGTGCCAATTCGTTGATCGATCCTTATCCGTTTCCACGTAAATACTTTGTGGCTCAGGGCGACCGATGGCATAGGAAATTTGAACCTTACACCAATTGGCGATTCCAGATTTGACGTAATATCTTGCAACCGCACGTGCGGCGTAGGCTGCAGAGCGATCTACTTTACTTGGATCCTTTCCACTAAAAGCACCACCTCCGTGTTCACATCGGCCGCCATAGGTATCGACTATTATTTTTCTACCAGTGAGTCCGGTGTCGCCATGCGGTCCGCCGATGGTAAAACTTCCTGAAGGATTCACAAAAGTGAGCGGAAGTAAATTGTTGTTGTAAGGTGCTAACGTGGGAATGACAATCTCCGAAATTATTTGTTCTCGGATTAGATCTTGAGAGACATCTTCCGTGTGTTGCGTGCTAATGATGACATTGTCTATTCCCACGGGTTTTCCATCCACGTATTTCACGGTAACTTGTGATTTGGCATCTGGTCGCAGCCAGTGAATTTCACCGTTGTGTCTTTTTGTCGCCAACGTTTTAACGAGTTTATGTGCGAGCACGATGGGGAGGGGCATAAGTTCAGGAGTTTCGTTGGTTGCAAAACCAAACATGATTCCTTGATCACCGGCACCTCCGATAAGTACACTGGTATTGATTTCTGGACTTTGTTGATGAAGGTGGTTTTCAAATGTTGCGGTTTCAGCATTGAAACCAACCTCTTCGCTCGTATAGCCAATTCGTGTAATTACTTTTTTTGCGATGGCTATTGGATCAACAATAGCGAATGATTTGACTTCGCCGGCGATAATGCACCGTTGAGTGGTGATGAGCACCTCGCAAGCGACCTTGGCATTTGAATCTTGCGTAAGGTAAGCGTCAAGAATGGCGTCAGAGATTTGATCGGCAACTTTGTCTGGGTGTCCTTCAGACACCGATTCGGATGTGAATTGATAATGCATATTTGTTTTTATTGTTAAATGATTTATTTAGTAAGCTTCATAAACGACAGGCACTTGGTAATTTGCTTTACCGATGCCAAGTACTTTTCCACGCGGATTGACAAGCGTTGTAGCAACAGGTATTTTATCACTTTTGAGTTCGTGATTTTCCTCGAAGTAGATGCATTGATTCGGCGAAAGGACTAGGCATATTCGCGCTTTTGATTTCTTGTCTTTGCTTAGGTCTTTGCGCACCACTCGCATTTTTTCAATGAGATCATCAACCACATCTTTATCCAGGAGTGGATCGAAATGCGTGTGAGGTTTGTTGGTTGCTGTGCAATGAATTCCGGGATAGATTTCCGAATTTTTTTCTTTGTTGAAGTGCACAGGAATAGACATCATTATGAAGCTGTTGTTCTTGTAAATGATGTAGGGGAAGATGCCGTAAGGCGCTTTTAGATTTGGATTTGACATTTATGTTGGTTTTGAAATTTATATTCAAGAGACCCGCATCAATTTGACCACCGTGGTATGTCTACTCGGTTGGCATTTACCCGAGAGGGTAAATTCTGAATGCAAGACAGTAAAAGAGTTTTAGTCTAGAGTCGAATAGGAATTAGGGTGAATAGAAAAATGATCCAAACAGTAAAACTGCAGGACAGAGGAGGGGTGTGTGTAATTTTTGTATTTCATATTTTTTTGGTTTTGTTAAACCCGAATCCTTTTTCCACCGTGGCATTTCGGCTCGGTTGGCAGAGAAGTTGCGTTCAACTTCCCGTTCTTGATTCAGACGCTGCAAACGTAAATACAAAATTTGTTTCGTTCCAAATTTATTTTTTGAGAACGGTTTTTTTGTGAAATTTTTTGGATTTGAATTTTTACATTATGTCATTGAGCACCTCGAGCGCAGTCACATTACGTAGTTCAATATTATAGAAATTGAAGTCATTCGGACTGGGATTTATTTCTTCAATCAAATCGACTGTGCAATCCTTTAGTGGTATCGGTTCGAAGAACAAACTGAATACGCACCAATCAGCGGTAGATTCAAACTCCACAAGATTTGGAGCTATAGAAATGTTTATTGCATGGGTGAGTTTGTATCGTTTTTCGGATCCCTGGATTTTAAGGAAGGTATCTGGCGAAATACGAATCCAGCCACCTTTGATATATATTGAAAGTGCGGCATATCCAAAATCAAGTTGTGTTTGTTCTTTGCTCAGAATAATGCGCAGCAAATCGGGATTCTCTCGGTTTAAATGAGATAGTTCGAATTCAGGGAGGTATCTTTTTATTTCTTTTCTCATGATCTTAATTTTTTGGTAAATTCTCTGAACCATATTGGAGAGATGATGTTGATGCTATCTCCGTTGGACAAGACATATCGCGCAAGCTCTAGTGTGGGGATTAAATCGAATGTAATTATCGAGTCCCCATCATTTTGTTTTGCTATCTTTTGACTTGGATGAATAGGGTAGGCATGGAGGTAGTGCGTAAGCATCTGCCGCACATGTAGCTTTATTTCAGTTTTCTCATTGTTCGCTAAAGGAAATACACCATACATATCGTTTAAAAATTCGTATACGATTCCGTAGTTGCTTCGGTGGTATTCTTTTTTAAGTAACAAGGGATTTGATATTCGATCCATACCAAACGTTCTTACTTCGTTATGCTGCTCTGAATACCCAATCAAATACCATCGGTTGTCGAATTCCTTAATAAGAAAAGGATGCAGTTTGATATGCTTGAATGTTCTATTACGATATGAAAAGTGAAGAATCGAAACGGGAATTTTCTCACTGCATGCTTTGTAGAAAAGATCGAAATGCTCGAATCCTTTGGAAATGGGCAGGTGCATTGTTTGTAGCACAGGAAGGCTGTTCAATTCGTCTTTTTGTTCAAGCGTTGCCGATAGAACCTTTTGTATGGCATGATTGAACTTATCGCCAATTCGCGAGCCGCCAATAGCCTTAATTAATTCAATCGCTTTCCGAATAGTTTCGATTTCACTATCCTGAAGCGATAACGACGTTAGCGTATAATTGGGATCGGTGTATTCATAGCCCATGTGCAGGCGAGAGAATCTTATCGGAGCTCCGAAACCCATGGGAGGTTCCATTTTCATGTTTCGAATGTCCTTTTGAATGGTTTCAATGGAGGGCGTATAATCCAGTTTGTCGTTGCACGCTTCCAAGATTTCTTCCATGGTCGGGAACTTTTTCATGGTATTCCGCAACAATCCATCAATCACCTTGTATCGACGCATGGCACTTTTA
The DNA here is from genome assembly GCA_044239235.1 of Flavobacteriales bacterium. Lineage (GTDB taxonomy): Bacteria > Bacteroidota > Bacteroidia > Flavobacteriales_D > Sanyastnellaceae > JAIXWP01. Next base: position 175 of record JBIIBU010000115.1, on the reverse strand, counting down.
CTCAAATTGAGTTTAGATTCTGGGCGAGTTCTGCTATCGGACATCATTATTTTTTTTTCAAATATATAAACAAATTTTCTAACCGTATGTTAAAAACGGAATGATGTTTTTTGTTTGTGTCGTGAAAATGATGCCTATATCAACATTAAATACAACAAATATGATTAACAACCCA
>JBIIBU010000282.1:0-2965 GCA_044239235.1 Flavobacteriales bacterium | reverse complement strand
TTCATCTCAAAAGCTCCAGTGGAGTTGAGATACTTTTTCAAGGTGATGGAAACGCCGGTTCTATTTACCGATCCGCAAAACCATCAGTTGATGCGTTATTATAAAGACAGAAAGGTCATTGTCAACCTATCCACGAATAATGGTATAAGTATAGTTCGCGACAACTTTCTTTTGGTTGAGCACAAGGATGCCTATGAATTAGGAGTTGCAATTTTTGAAAGACTCTTCGGTGTCACTCCTCAAGTGCACAAAGAGTTTTTGAATCAAAACACCACCGATTATGTTGTTGACCTTATATCAGAGGATACCACGTTCATATTAGACGGCAATGGTTTTCAATATGCATCCATTAGAAGGAATGATAGTTACAATTTTCTTGCAGAGCCGCCTTATACTCGGAGAGATTTCAGTGCGCCGAATTCTTTGGTAGGAGCGCCATGGATTGTCCCAAAGTTCCAGGATAAGTATCGGCCTTTTATTCGTGTGTCGAATTATTTACGCGACAACAATTCATTGCATATTGAACTAGGTTTTTATAGAGATCGATGCACCAATGGAATGCTACTTGGCCAAAGGTCAAGGTCAATTTTCAAGCAAAGCTATTTTGTTTCCCATTTTGAAATTATCAAACGAAATGCGTTTGAGTATTTTGAAAATCACAACCAAAAAATGTATGGGTCGATGGAACGTTTGTGGAAATTATTGTCCATGCCTGTATCTCGCGAAAATATGCGATTGATCGCCTTCGATATTTATGGAGAGGAGTTAAGAAAAAAGGGAATAGAGGAGCGCGAGTATCTGCAGCATCTTATTACAGACTTGGTGAATGCCTATACAGACGAAATTGGAGAAAACATGAATGCCGCGCTGAATGTAGCCACCGATTTATCCAAGCGCTTGGAAACGGGTAGGGGCAATCAAAGCAATTTGCAAAGGCGCTCTTCCATGTGGATGCAAAGAGTGACTTCCAGATCATTTAGAATAGAAAAATACCTCTATGATATACAAGATGTCGAAGAGAGTGTAATGAATGCGAAGTCGCAAAAAGAAGAAGAATTTATTGATGATGAATTTTAATCTCATTTAACTATGCTACAGCGAGAACCAATTATGAATAGAGCTCCAGCCAAGGATTTAATTCCAATTCTAGTTCAGGAGCCAAGTTTAGAACTACTGCGTTCTTTTTTTAGAGCGCGTGTAGAGTGGTCGAGTTATCCCATTTTTCACGAGCGTATGATGTCGAGTTCTTTGTTTGACGACTATGTTCCTTTGCTAGAGGAGACACCGGTAAATGCAGCACTTACGCTCGATTATGCCTTATTACTGGCATTGGAGGAAGATGAAAGATATGTATTGTCTAGTGTGTATTTGATTTCGTTTTTGTGTTATTGCCTGCCGAAGGAGATTGTTCCTTCGGCAGCACAACTGCAAATGATTGAAGAACTTCACAAGAGAGTAAAACCCTTGTCGTTTTTATCAAATCTTTCTTCTTTTTGGGAGGCGGTGGCAAGCTATGCGGCGCGATCTAATCCTGATTTGGAAAAGGAACTGCATTTCTCAGCCACAAAGTGCCCTGACTTGCCGCAGTACCAAATTGCCGAGAATGAAAGTGTTCCGAAATGTCCGGTAAGCATCGAGCAATTAGGCAAATGGTTGACTTCTTTTAGCAACTTGTATCAAGCGGAGTTGCTGGGAAGTATGAAAGTGAATGAGGATGACTATTGGGTTTTTTCGTGTTACAAAATCACTGAAGAAAAACAAAAAGAATATTCTCGAGGTCACTTGTTTGTTCATCGTTCGGCGGAAGGAGTCAGCCGGATATTTTCTAACTATATTTCTTCTAACTACGATGAATCGCTTCGACAAGAAATCATTAGAGTTCACTATTCTCCATGGTTATGTAATAATGAAAGGTCTTAAAAACAATAACAACAAACAAACAAGTTCATGAATAAACTGAAAGAAAATATAGATAATTTGAAGTGGCAGATTTCGAAGGGGAAATTCCCGAACAAACATTTTCCATTTGCGGGAACAGGTTTAATTATAACAGATAAAAAAGATTACAGAGCTTCTGAAGACGATATTGTTATTTTCACCGCGCATGTAGGAGCATTGAGTTGGCTTGTATTTCAGCTGAGGCATATTTTCCGTAGGAATATGAGCTACAGCAGTCAATTTGAATTTTACGCCCAGATAGGATGCATCATAAAATCGAACTTGAAAAGCGATGGCGATTTGATTGATGTGATGTTGCTGATAGTGGATGAGTTGCACTTCAAGTTCCCGGATAAGGTTGTGTACAAGATAGTTCCGTTTTGATGATGAGATGGCTTAATATTGCAGAAGTAAAATAATTTTCTAAACTCATGGCCAAAAGCTAAAACTAATGGGGAAGAAATTACTTGTTATAGTTCTTTTTTGCTGTGTCGCATTTTTTTGCGTTCAATGGAGTCGAAAGAGATCGGACAATCATAAAATAGAAAGAAATTCAGAGACGCCGTTGTTGGATGAAAGAGCTTCAACTAGAACGAGTAATTTGAAACTCGATTCAACGCGATATGAGTTACCCGCAGTAAAGAGTTCGGAGCGCATTACTCATCATTTCGGTTATTCATTGTTGTATAATGAGGCTCATGAACAAGCGAGTTGGGTGGCTTATGAGTTGACCGGAGCTGAGACGAATAAGCTATACGAGCGCACCGATAGGTTCATTACCGATCCATTGGTTTCATCTGGAACAGCTACAGATTCGGATTACAAAAACTCAGGGTATGATCGTGGTCATTTGGCACCGGCTTCTGACATGGGGTGGTCTGATGTTGCTATGGTGGAGAGTTTTTATTACAGCAATATGAGTCCTCAGTTGCCTGGCTTTAATAGGGGTATATGGAAGAGTTTAGAGGAGTGTGTTAGAACATGGGCGATTGACAACGAATCAATTTATGTGGTAACTGGTCCGGTT
>JBIIBU010000065.1:0-9069 GCA_044239235.1 Flavobacteriales bacterium | reverse complement strand
TTCTTGTATCACAGCTTGCCACACAGAAAATAACGTTCCTGTAGTTGGTAAAGATGAAGTGTTGAAACACCGCGATATGCACTGGTTGCGTATCGACCGTTACTTCAGTTCAGATTTCGAAACTGTAGAGGAAACAAGTGAGAAGAAAGAGCTTGGCACTATTGCGGCTTACCGCGATATGGAGAACGCTGCAGAGAATCCTCGCACTGTTCACATGCCAATGATGTGTCAGCACTGTAACCACGCTCCTTGTGAGACGGTTTGTCCAGTAGCTGCTACAGTTCACAGCAATGAAGGTCTAAACAACATGGCTTACAACCGTTGTATTGGTACTCGTTATTGCGCGAACAACTGTCCTTATAAAGTTCGTCGCTTCAATTGGTTTAACTACGTTACGAACGATAAGTTCTCTAACGTGAACCCATCACAAGGTGAGATGACACGTATGGTATTGAATCCAGACGTTACAGTTCGTACTCGTGGTGTAATGGAGAAATGCAGCATGTGTCAGCAACGTATCCAAGAAGGTAAGCTTGCAGCTAAGAAAGCAGGTGAGCCAGTTGTGGATGGTTCTATCCTTACCGCATGTGCTGAGGCTTGTCCAACCAATGCTATTGTATTCGGTGACTTGAACGACAAGAATTCTCAAAACAGCAAGCGTTCACAAAGCGTACGTTCTTACCATTCATTGGAAGAGATTGGTGTTCAACCAAACGTATTCTACATGACTAAGGTTCGTAACATTGAAGAAACTGAAGCTTAAATCGCAAAGAGACCATGATTAAAGAAGCATCAATAAGAAAACCTTTGATTCTCGGTCATAAGACCTACGGAGATATCACTAATGATATCGTAGGTCCGATCGAAGGACCAGCGCCTAAGCAATGGAAAATAGCTATTACCATCGCAGCAATCATTGCTGTATATGGTATTGGTTGTATCATGTTCCTAGTTGCCAATGGTATTGGTAGTTGGGGATTGAATAAAACAGTAGGTTGGGCATGGGACATCACCAACTTCGTATGGTGGGTAGGTATCGGTCACGCTGGTACACTTATCTCAGCTGTATTGTTATTGTTCCGTCAGCGTTGGCGCATGGCGATTAACCGTTCTGCCGAGGCGATGACCATCTTCGCGGTAATTATGGCGGCCTTGTTCCCTGTATTCCACATGGGACGTGTATGGTTGGCATATTGGACACTTCCACTTCCAAACCAATTTGGTTCATTGTGGCCAAACTTCAACTCGGCGTTGATGTGGGACGTATTTGCGATTTCAACCTACTTCTCTGTATCATTGGTATTCTGGTACATTGGTCTTATCCCAGATTTCGCGACAATCCGCGATAGAATGGTTAAGCCAAGAATGAAGAAGTTCTACAGCCTTCTCAGCTTCGGTTGGTCAGGTCGTGCTAAGAACTGGACTCGTTTTGAAGAAGTATCATTGGTACTTGCTGGTATTGCAACTCCACTTGTATTCTCGGTTCACTCGATCGTATCGATGGACTTTGCAACATCAATTATCCCAGGATGGCACACTACCATCTTCCCTCCATACTTCGTATCAGGTGCGATCTTCTCTGGATTTGCAATGGTATTGACGCTTCTTTTGATTATGCGTAAGACAATGCGTCTTGAGGCATATATCCACATGAAGCACGTGGAGTATATGAACATCGTAATCATTGTTACGGGTTCTATCGTTGGTGTGGCTTATTTGACTGAGCTATTCATTTCATGGTATAGCGGTGTTGAATATGAGTCTTATGCCTTCATCAACCGTTTCTCTGGTCCATATAGCTGGTCTTATTGGATGATGATGACATGTAACGTAATCAGTCCACAGCTTTTCTGGTTCAAGAAAATTCGTACAAGCCTTACTGCAACTTTCATCCTTTCAATCGTGGTGAATATCGGTATGTGGTTTGAGCGTTTCGTAATCATTGTGACATCAATTCACCGTGACTACACTCCAGCGGCATGGGGCGAGTTCCACCCATCAACAATTGACGTAGGTATGTTCATCGGTACAATAGGTATTTTCTTCACATTGTTCCTTCTGTTTGCTAGATACTTCCCTGTGTTGGCATTGAATGAATTGAAGACAATCCTGAAAGTATCAGGTGAGAGCTACAAAAACGAGAACAAGCATTAAGTCAATAACGTTAGATAACGACTATGGCAAATAAAGTATTCCACGTGATGTACGATGACGACCAGAAGTTGCTGGACGCTGCACGTACCCTTGTGGCGCAAGGTATTCGCGTGAAAGAGGTATTTTCTCCATTCCCTATTCACGGGTTGGATCCAGTAATTGGTGTTAAACGCACTCGTCTGGCAATCACATCATTCATGTATGCTACTACCGGGACACTTTTGTCTATCATCGGTACATGGTATTTCATGGTATCCGATTGGGATTGGAATATTGGTGGTAAACCAAACTTTACATGGATTGAAAACGCACCAGCGTTCGTTCCAGTAATGTTTGAGTTCTCTGTATTCTGCGGAGCCCACGGAATGGTAATTACTTACCTATTGCGCAATGGCAATCTACCAGGTATGCCAGCTACAAATCCAGACCCACGCACCACAGACGATAAGTTTGTGATGGAGATTGTAACAGATCAAAACGGTCAGTTCTCTGCTTCAGATCTTGAAGCAAAGGTTCGCGCAACAGATGTTTATGAACTTAGCATAAAGGATTATTAAGATGAATCGTCCTCTATATATTTTCGGTAGCTTGTTAGCAACAACTATGTTGTTTGCTGCTTGTACTGTCGATCCAAACGCACCAGGTGTTGAATACATGCCAGACATGTATCGTTCACCTGCACCAGAAGCTTATGTGGATTATGGATCCAACAAGCACGTAGACTGGACAACTGAGCAAAAAGAAGCAGCGAATGTTCAGCCTTGGTTATCTCAAAAGCCAGTACCAGGCACAATTCCATATACTGGAAGTGCTGAGGCTGCCCAATTTGTGATGCCATATCCTTTGAATAATACTCCTGAGGATTATGAGAAAGCAGCTTTGGAAATTCATTCCCCTATCAAATCAACTAAAGTAAACGTTGAAAAAGGAAAGGATATCTATACCAAGATGTGTCAGCACTGTCATGGTAAAGAAGGACACGGAGATGGGAAAATTTCGCAGAATGGCTTAATCAATGGTATTCCTGATTATGCTACAAAGTTGAAAGATCTTCAAGAGGGAAAAATGTTTCACACCCTTACTTATGGTAAAGGTTTGATGGGACAACACGCATCACAATTGAATCAATTGCAACGTTGGCAAGTATTGGAGTACGTAAAATGCCTTCAAAAAGGTGTGAGCACTCCTGAGTTTGACTCAAACGATATGCTTGTATTTAAGGCAGCAGAAACTGCAGCACCTGCTGATACAACAAAAAACTAATAAAACATTAACCTGCACGAACCAACCGATATGGCACACGATAATAAGTTGCATTTCGAATTCCCAGCGAAAACAAAGAAGTGGACGATGATACTCATGGTAGTGGGTGTTATTGCGGCCGCTCTAGGCTGGGTAGCAGATCACACTGATCATCACCAATACTGGTGGGCTAATTTGCTCATCAACGGGTATTTCTACTTTACAGTAGCGCTAGGAGCGTTGTTCTTCTATGCTATTCAATATGCAGCTGAAGTAGCTTGGACTGCAGTTCTAAAGCGTGTATTTGAAGCAATGTTTGCGTTCATACCTTATGGATTTGCAATCATCGTAATAGTACTCATAGCTGGACAGCTTGGCCTGCACCATTTGTATCATTGGATGGATCCTAAGGTTTACATAGAAGGTACTCCAGAATTTGATTCAGTAATTGCTAAGAAAGCGTTGTATTTCGCTCCGTGGTTTTTCTGGTTGCGTGTAATCGCATACGGAATGGTATTTATCATGTTCGGTCGTGCATTCAGAAAATGGTCGCTTCAAGAAGACGAAGTAGGTGGTACAGACCTTCATTACAAAATGTATAAGAAGAGCGCTGTATTCTTGGTGTTGTTTGCTGTGTTCAGCTCAACAATGGCTTGGGATTGGTTGATGAGTATTGACACTCACTGGTTCTCTACTATGTACGGATGGTACCTTTTCTCTGGTATGTGGGTGAGTGCGATGATTTTTGCTACTCTACTTACTATCTGGTTGAAAAAACTCGGATACCTTTCATTTGTAAATGACTCACACATTCATGACTTAGGAAAATGGATGTTTGCAGTATCTATGCTATGGAGCTACTTGTGGTTCTGTCAGTATATGTTGATTTGGTATTCAGATATTTCTGAAGAAGTAACATACTTCCTTGAGCGTTACGAGAATTACATGTTCGGAATGTGGGGCATTTTCGCAGTGAACTTCCTAGTTCCTTTCTACGGATTGCTTGCACGTGACGCAAAAAGAAATACGAAGTACCTCACTCGAGTTGGTATCATTATTTTCTGTGGTCACTTTGCCGATCTTTATATGGCAGTGATTCCAGGAACTATTCATGGTCATCTAGAGTTTGGATTTGGTGAAGGACATCACCACACCTCATTCGGATGGTGGTTTGAAATCGGAATGTTCCTCGGCTTCCTTGGCTTGTTTGTATTTGTAGTTCTTTCTGCACTTGCAAAAGCGAAATTGGTAGCTGTTAAACACCCATTCCTTGAAGAAAGTGAGCATCACAGCATTTAATACGTGCTCATACAATTAACAAGAATCGAGAAGTAAAAAGATAAAGACATGAAACTTTTAATTCTATTGGTCATAGTTCTAGCGATAATTGCTATTGCGCAATTGACCAAAGTTTACGAATTGACACGATCGATGAGAAAGACTCGCGAAGAGGAAATCTCAACGAACGACAATAAGCTTCAGGCCAACCTAATGTTGATTTGGATGTTCCTGTTTTTTGCAGGTACCATCTATATGTATATGGCATACGGTATAAAGCTTCCTGAGTCGGCTTCAATGCACGGAGTTCAAGTAGATAATTTGATGAATATCAACATCATCATTATCACTATCGTGTTCTTCATAGTGAATTTCTTTCTTTTCTATTTTGCAGCGAAATACTACTATCGTCCTGAGCGTAAGGCACGTTTCTTCGCACATGATAACAAGCTTGAAATGATTTGGACATTGGTTCCAGGTGTTACTATGGCCTTCATTATTGTTTATGGTTTGATTACTTGGAACAATATGACAGGTAAGGCTTCTGCTGAAGCAATTCAAATCGAAGTTTATTCTAAGCAGTTTGGTTGGATTGTTCGTTACCCTGGTGACAATAATACTTTCGGTGCTTATTCTTACAACCTTATTGATCCAAGCACTAATCCTCTTGGATTGGTAACAAAAGAGAATATTCGTTCTAAAGTTGATTCTATCGACAAGCAAATTAGCGGATTGAAAGCAGATATGGCAGCAAACGCATTGCTACCAGTTTGGCCAGACAGTTACGTAGAATCTCAAACAGAGAAATTGTATCGATTGGAAAGAACAAAACAACGTCTTTTGGATTTAAGAGAGACAAAGAATCCTATCACCGGAATTAGTGAGTGGGAAGCTGCAGCTGATGATAAAGTGGTGAACACAGAACTTCATATACCACTAGGAAAAGAGGTAGAGTTTTTATTCCGTTCCCAAGACGTAATTCACTCTGCGTATATGCCTCATTTTAGAGCTCAAATGAATACCGTACCAGGTGTTCCAACACGTTTTAAAATGACACCAACAATCTCTACTGCCGACATGCGCGCGAAACTTGGTGATGACAAATTTGACTATATTCTTCTTTGCAATAAAGTTTGTGGTGCATCTCACTACAATATGAAGATTACTGTTGTTGTTGAAAGCGAAGCAGATTACACTGCTTGGTTGGCAAAACAAAAAAACTACATCGCTCCTCCGGAAGAGGAAAAAAAGGACGACGCAGCAGCAAAGACTGATACCACTATGGTAGCAGCAGCAATGACTGCACCAATTAAATAATCGCACAGAAGAAATAAAAAACCCCTTAACAGAGGAATACGAAATGGGAGCTACTGCAGAAAACAATCACGCACATGGACATGATAATCATGGTCATGCTCATCATCACGAGGAAAGTTTTATTTCCAAGTACATTTTTTCTCAAGACCACAAGATGATCTCAAAGCAGTTTTTGATAACTGCAATTTTCATGGGTATCATCGCTGTGATGTTGTCAATCTTCTTCCGTCTTCAATTGGGATGGCCAGGAGAAAGCTTTGGAATTTTGAATTTCTTCCTTGGCGATAAATGGGCTCCAGATGGAGTAATGAACGGTAACGCTTACTTAGCTATGGTTACTATCCACGGTACAATCATGGTATTCTTTGTATTGACTGGTGGTTTGTCGGGGACTTTTGCGAACTTGCTTATTCCTCTTCAAATCGGTGCACGCGATATGGCATCAGGTTTCTTGAATATGCTTTCATTTTGGTTCTTCCTTGTATCAAGCATCTTGATGGTGGCTTCTCTCTTCGTTGAAGGAGGCGCTGCTTCTGGAGGATGGACAGTCTACCCCCCACTTTCTGCATTGCCGCAAGCAATGCCAGGATCTGGTACAGGTATGACTATCTGGTTGATCTCAATGGTATTGTTCGTAGCATCATCTCTTCTAGGTGGTTTGAACTATATCGTTACTATCATTAACCTTCGTACTAAAGGAATGTCCATGACTCGTCTTCCATTGACTATGTGGGCAATTTTTGTGACTGCAATCCTTGGTGTATTGTCATTCCCAGTTCTGGTATCTTGCGTTGTTCTGCTTTTGATGGACCGTAGTTTCGGAACAGCATTCTATCTTTCTGACATATTCATCGATGGTCAACCACTTGACGTTACTGGTGGTTCTCCAATTTTGTTCCAACACTTGTTCTGGTTCCTAGGTCACCCTGAGGTATACATCGTACTTCTTCCTGCACTTGGTATCAGCTCTGAAGTAATTTCAACGAATTCGCGCAAACCAATCTTTGGTTACAAAGCGATGGTAGGGTCAATCCTTGCAATCGGATTCCTTTCTTTCATCGTTTGGGGTCATCACATGTACATTACAGGTATGAATCCATTCATTGGATCAGTATTCGTATTTACAACACTTCTTATTGCAATTCCTTCCGCTGTTAAAGCATTCAACTACATTACCACATTGTGGCAAGGTAACGTTCGCTTTACTCCGGCAATGTTATTCTCAATAGGTCTTGTATCAACTTTCGTTACAGGTGGTTTGACAGGTATTATCCTTGCTGACTCTGCTCTTGACGTAAACGTTCACGATACATATTTCGTAGTTGCCCATTTCCACATTGTAATGGGTATGTCCGCCATATTTGGTATGCTTGCTGGTATCTACCATTGGTTCCCAAAAATGTTTGGTCGAATGATGAATTCGAAATTGGGTTATGCTCACTTCTGGTTGACATTGGTCTGCGGATACGGTGTATTCTTCCCAATGCACTTTGTTGGTTTGGCAGGTTCACCTCGCCGTTACTACAGCTATTCAGAATTCACATTCTTAGATGGCGTTCAAGATCTTCAACCAATCATCAGCACGTTTGCAATTATAGGTGGAGCAGCTCAGTTATTGTTCTTATTCAACTTCTTCTATAGCATTTGGTATGGTCAAGAAGCTCAACAGAACCCATGGGGTTCTAACACACTTGAGTGGACTACTCCAGTTAAACACATTCACGGTAACTGGCCTGGTGCTATTCCAGAAGTTCACCGTTGGGCTTACGATTACAGCAACCCAGAGCACGATACAGACTTCGTTCCTCAAGTGGTTCCGCTTAAACCGGGTGAACATGCTCATTAAGCTTAAAAATATTTTTAAAAACCCTTCTTTCGAGAAGGGTTTTTTTATGCCTTATTTTCGCGGTATGAAAATGAGTTGGCTAAAGAGATTCGCATTAGGTGTATTGTTCGTTTTTACGAACTCTATATGTGAAGCACAAGCCGTGAATCTCTCGGACTCATTGAAGGATATTTTCAAATCAAAACCAAGTCCTTCTTTAAAATTAGATTCTCGAAATTCTTTTGTCACAGGCCAATCTGCAAGAATGGCCGGTATAAAGGCAGGGGCCTCTTTTAAGAAAACAATGGTTATTGGTTTCGGATATAGTTGGCTTTTGTCTGATTTGAATCAACCAACACCTGTTGGGTATGGTTTAGGTGAAAGCAGAATTAATATGAGGTATTTTGGACCATTTGTAGAGTATAGTTATTTCCGAAAGTACCCATGGGAAAGTATTATTGGGGCGAATTTAGGATACGGATATATTTTTCTTCGCCCCACGGAAGGCACCTCGAAAGAGAAGATATGGAGAACAAATGCATTCGTCTACGAGCCATCGATGGCAATAGACTATAAAATTGGTGGCTGGGTGGCCGTAGGAGTTGGATTAGGCTATCGTCTGGTGATTAGAGGTAGCAAAGACATCGAACAGAATTTTACAGCACCTGTTTATGTTTTGCGCTTTAGAATTTTGTTTGATAAGATTGAACCAATCATCAGAAAAGAGCTAGAGTAATTGTACTTTTGAAACAATGAGTGAATTTGATATTCGTAACGAAGCGGAACAATCATCTGATAAAGATTTTGACCGCGTGCTGCGTCCCAAAAGTTTTGATGACTTTACGGGACAGCGACAAGTATTAGAGAACCTTCAAATTTTTGTGAAGGCAGCGAAGCTTCGTGAGGAGTCACTCGACCACGTATTGCTTCATGGGCCTCCTGGTTTGGGCAAAACGACATTGGCCTACATCATTGCCAATGAAATGGGCGTGAGTGTAAAAACAACTTCTGGTCCTGTTCTCGATAAACCTGCGGATTTAGCGGGCTTGCTCACTAACCTCGAACCAAACGATGTTTTGTTTATTGACGAGATTCATCGTTTGAGTCCTGTAGTCGAAGAGTATCTTTATTCTGCAATGGAGGATTACACGATTGATTTGATGATTGATACAGGACCGAATGCTCGTTCGGTTCAGATTACGATCAATCCGTTTACACTTGTTGGAGCAACTACACGAAGCGGGCTTTTAACA
>JBIIBU010000063.1:0-9173 GCA_044239235.1 Flavobacteriales bacterium | reverse complement strand
TATTACCATCATAGGCGAGAAGGGAACGATTAAAATTGGTGGACAATATTTGAACAAGATTGAGTTTTGGGACGTGGAAGGTTTTCCGCTACCTGAAGGAATTGACTTCAATGACAAGCCAAATTCGTATGGTAAATACCAAGGAACATCGAGCAATCACGACAAAGTAATTTCTAGTATAATCAATGAACTTAATTTGATTAAGTCGAGCAATGTGGAGGGAACCGAAGGAATCCGAAGCATTCATGCAATTGAAAAAATCTATAGTAATATTCGCGGCTAATTGATGAATTTGGGCAAATCAAATACCATTCATCCAACTGCAGTTTTGGAAGGAAACATTACCTTAGGAGAAGGCAATGTAATCGGCCCTTATTGTGTTTTTCAAGGGGACATTACGATAGGTAATAACAATACTTTTCAAGGAGGATCATTTCTTTCAAACGCCATAGAAATTGGAAATGACAATGTGTTTTATAATCAAATAAGTCTTGGTACTCCAGGCGAAATGGGATCGAAGGGAGATAGATTGGTGGAAGGAGGCAAAGTGATTATTGGTTCCAATAACACCATTCGTGAATTTGTTAATTTCAACTCACCGGTAAGGAGGCTTGAAAGTAAAATCGGAGATGGCAATTACATTATGGCAAGAAGTTACTTGCCACATGATTGTTTGTTGGATAATAAAGTGGTAATGGCGAACGGCGCGACTATGGGAGGTGGATGTGTGGTAAGCGAAAGTGCGTATCTCGGTTTAGGTAGCGTGATTCACCAATGGGTAAATATTGGGGAGTCGGCAATGATAGGGCTTCAAGCGGGAGTGAAAACGAATATTTTGCCCTTCTGCGTTATTGTCGGAGTGTCTGGAAAAATATTGAAGTTCAATAAGGTTGGTGCTGAACGACGTGGTTTCCTTTCAGAAGAAATTGCTGAAGTGGAAATTAATTTTAAAGAGATTATCGAAGGTAGATATGTAACAGAGAATCGAATTATAGATTCAATAAATGCATTTCGAGAAGCTCAAAATGAAAATGTGCTATTAAAATTTGTTTAGTATGAACGTACCTTTTGTTGATTTGAAAGCCCAGTATGCATCATTAAAAAATGAAATCGACGGAGCTATTGAATCTGTAATAGAAAAGACTGCCTTTATAGGTGGAGATTTTGCAAGTCGTTTTGAAAAAGAATTTGGAGATTTTCTTGGGCAGGAGCATGTTGTGGCTTGCGCGAATGGAACTGACTCTTTAGAGATTTTACTTCAATCGGCAGGTATAGGCCAAGGAGACGAAGTAATAGTTCCTGCTATTTCTTGGATTAGTACTTCTGAGGCAGTAACATCAGTTGGAGCCAAGCCTGTTTTTGTAGATGTAGATCAGAACAATCTTATCGATCTGAATAAAATAGAATCGAAGATAACAAGTAAGACAAAGGCAATTATTCCTGTTCATTTATATGGCTATCCAGTGCGAATGGATCTGTTGATGGCTATCGCCAAGAAGCATAATTTATTTGTTATGGAAGATTGCGCTCAATCGCATGGTGCTGAGGTTTTCGGGAAAAAGGCAGGAACTTTCGGTGACTGCTCAAGCTTCAGTTTTTATCCAGGAAAGAATTTGGGCGCATACGGAGATGCAGGGGCAATGGCTACTAACAATAATGATCTCGCTGTTACAGCAAGAGCAATTGCAAATCATGGTCAAATAGGAAAGCATAATCACATTATGGAAGGCCGGAATTCTAGAATGGATGGGATTCAAGCTGCAATATTGGGAGTGAAGTTGAAGTATTTAAATGAATGGACTGACAGTCGAATTAAGAATGCCGCTTTGTATAATAAATATTTGAAAGCGGAAATAGTTAGACCGCAAGTTGAGAGTGGTTTAAAGCATGTTTTTCATCTTTACGTAATTCAACATAATCGAAGAGATGAGTTGGCTTCCTTTCTAAAAAGTTTTGGAATTGAGACTGCTATACATTACCCTACCCCACTTCCGCTTATGCCTTGTTATTGCAAGAATATGGATGAAGCTAAAGCAGATTATCCTAATGCAACAAATGCATCAAGTAGAATACTATCCTTGCCCATGTATGCGGAGCTAACAGAAGAACAAATTCAATTCGTTGCTTCTAAAGTCAATGAGTTTGGAGAATAAAAATATTATCCTAATAAATTTCGATTTCCCTCCGAACTTTGGTATCGGAGGAAGGCGATGGGGAAAGATTGCCAAAGATTTTGCTTCAAGAGGATTCAACGTTTATGTCATAAAATCCGAGCCACTAGATGGTCAAATTTCTCATTGGACTGCTGATGTTCAATCTAGTTCAATAAGAACATTTTCAATCCCTAGAAAAGCTCAGTTAACTCGATTTTCAGTAGGCAATTCTGTTTTAGATAGCATCACATACAAATTGGCGATCAAATTAAATGAGTGGAAAGAAAAAGGAACCCCATTCGATCTTGCAATAGGCTGGAAGGCTGAATTTAATCGTTTGCTTAAGCAATTGCTTTCTGAGACTCAAGCAGAATGGGTGTTTTGTACTGGAGCACCTTTCAACTTGTGCTATTATGCAGCTGAGTATTTAAGAGAAAATGGTGGTTTCAAATTGTGGATAGACTTGAGGGATCCTTGGCTGAAAGCCAAAAATTACGGCATGCCCAACTTAAGTAAGAAAAGGTACAATCAGGAAATAGACAAAGTAAAATCAGTGCTTTCAAATGCTGATATTGTTTCCTCTCCAAGTGATATTCTTTTGGATGAATTGAGGGATTTGGACAATGGAAAATGGAATAATAAACTGTATGAACTAAAGCATTTCTTTGATCCGGATGACTGCCCGGTGTTTCCACAACGACCAAATGATAATACACTGCGTATAGTTTATGGAGGAGAAATTTATCAAGAGGGAGAGTATTTCTTAGAAAATATGGCTGCAGATTTGGATAACCTAATGGAAACTAATCCCGAGTTGTATTCAAGGTTGGAATTTTCTTTTTTTACCGTTTCCCCTCATAAGATTACTCAGATTTTCGCCAGACATTCAATTGTGAAGTCTGCCAATTCCATTGGCGATAAGATTTTCTCTGAAATTGCTAAGTCAGATTTTTGTATTATTTTCCTTGCCGAGCACAATCGAAACTTCTTTACAACAAAATACTTTGAATACTTACCACTTCAGAAACCTTATTTGTTTATCGGTCCAGAAGGCAAAGTGAGTAAGGAAATTGAAGCAAATAAAATGGGGTGTTCATGGCAGAGGTTTATAGATCGGCTGAAACAAGAAAAATTAGATTTCACCGATTTCGGAATAGCTTCAGAGCAATTGGAGAACAACTCTCTTTCTGCTAGAGTAGATGAAATTATAGGACTAACAAATTTGAAATCAACATAGCGGAAAAATCGAATTGGAAAGTGAAGTAAATGTGGTTACAACTTTTAAAGTTTATTTTAAAAAAGGAATGAATTGAGTATGCAAATTGGATTCAGAAATTTTTTAATGTTATGGTTTGTAATGCTGGCAAGCATTGTTTGTGCTCAGCAAGAAATGCGCATCAAACCGAAATGGAAGCTCGGCGATTCACGCTCTGTTAAAGAAGAGAATATTGTCAAGGTTTATGAGAAAGGTAAATTTTCTTATGAGCAAGTTTCCACGAGCTACTATAGCATGACAGTTGCTGATACAGTCGAATTTTACACTATAGAGTACGCTATGCGACCTGGTGCATCAAGTACTTTTTTGAGCAAAACGGATAAAGACACATCTACAGCTTCTTTAAAGGAACAATTCTACAATGAGCTTGAACAAGAATTCAGCAAAGTAAATTGTAAGTTGAAAATTGATAAGTCCACGGGTTTAGCATCGGTTGTTGTAAATCCCGATGAAATGATGTTGGCAATGAAGGCAGGAGTGGAAAAGGCGTTCATTAAAATGTGTGCTATCAAGGGTATTGAAAGTAATCGGGCGGATAGTTTATCTTCTTTCTTTATGATGTTGCTCGAAATGCAAAGAGAAAGTATCATGCAGACTGCGCTGAATAGTGCAAACGTACTTTTGGATGTGTATTCGTTCGCTTTCATCCCAGGAAGTGAAATGATTTATGACGCACAATTTTATCCAATAAATGTCCTCACAGAATTGGGTGATGAATTGTTTGATGGCGAATTAGCCATTAGAGCAGAGAAGGGCACTACAAGAACAATGTATATCACTTCCAAAGCCACCTATGATAAAGAGGATTTCTGCGCGGCGATGAGAAAAATCAAGGACTTTGAAAAAGTAAAAGCATCGCAAGTATCTATGGTAAGCACAGATCAAGATGTTATTGATACAGTCACAACGTGGCCTGTATCGAGCGAATCAGAGGCCGAAGTCACGCTGGGTGATATACGTGTAAAGGTTCTTTCTACGACTACTTTTAGGTAATCTTACTTTTTTAGAAATTCAGTAAACACTTCTCCAAAAGTAAAGATGTCTTCAAAGCTGTTGTAGAGTGGAACTGGAGCCATTCTAATCACATTCGGTTCGCGCCAGTCCACAACGATTCCTCGTTCAGCTAAATCTTTCACCAACTGTTTTTTCGCACCGGGGACAACAATAGACAACTGACACCCTCTTTCATTTGGATTAGCGGGTGTAAGGATTTGCAACTGCACTCCAGTTGTATTTCTAACTTGATCAACAATGAATTCGAGATAACCAGTGAGAAGAAGTGATTTTTCTCTCATCGCGGACATTCCGGCTTCAACAAAAATATCAAGCGCCGCTTTGTGAGCTGCCATTGATAGAACGGGAGCATTACTCATCTGCCATGCTTCTGCTGATTCGATAGGATCAAAGCCCGGCTCCATTTGGAAACGAGTCGATTTGTTGTGTCCCCACCATCCAGCCAATCGTATTAATTCTTTATTGGCGTGATGTTTTTCATGGACAAAAGCACCACTAACCCCTCCAGGACCGCTATTGAGGTACTTATAAGAGCACCAACATGCGAAGTCAACGTTTTGGTCGTGTAAATGCAACGGAACGTTTCCTGCGGCATGCGCAAGGTCGAAGCCCACGTTCGCGCCAACGGCATGTCCCGCGTTCGTTATTGATGCTATATCAAAAAATTGTCCAGTGAAGTAATTTACTGCACCGAAACAAACTACAGCTAATTCATCACCTAGCTCATTGATTTTAGCAACGATGTCTTCTGTTCGAAGTATGATTTCACCTTCTCGAGGTTGCATTTCAACAAGCACATCCTTTGGATCGAATCCATGAAGTCGAGCTTGTGATTCAAATGCATAATGATCACTAGGAAATGGTTTTGTTTCAAATAGAATTTTGATTCTCTTGCCACTAGGTCTGTAAAAGCTAATCAACAACAAATGCAAATTCACGGTCAATTGATTCATGATGACCACCTCAGATGGCAAACCACCAACCACTTGTGCGGCGCCTTCTGCAAACATTTCGTGATAACTAAACCAAGGATGTTTTGCTAAGAAATGTCCTTCAACTCCATAAGTTGCCCAGTCTTCTAATTCTTGATTAATCGATTCGCGCACACTTTTAGGCTGCAGTCCAAGGGAATTTCCAGTGAAATAAAGCATGTCTTTTCCATTGTGTTGTGGAAAATAAAAACGATCGCGAAATGAAGCTAGACGGTCGTTGGCGTCAAGTGATTTAGCAAAAGAAAGACTGTTTTCGAAGCCCATTGATACGGAATTTGAAAGCGAAGTTAATACCTAATTATCTTTGCGTCATAATTTATACAAAGTGAAGACAACCAATTCAGAAGCGCTTTTTGAGAAGGCAAAGACGTTTTTCCCTGGAGGAGTAAATTCTCCGGTAAGAGCGTTTAAATCAGTGGGAGGCACACCGCTTTTCTTCGCGAAAGGCTCTGGTGCGCATGTTTGGGATGAAGATGGAAACGAATTCGTTGACTTCTGCTGCTCATGGGGACCGCTAATTCTAGGTCATGCTCATCCAAAAGTGGTGAAAGCGGTACAAGATCAAGTGGCACTTGGAAGTAGCTTCGGTGTTCCAACACGTATAGAAAATGAACTCGCGGAATTAATTCTTACAAATCATCCATACGTTGAAAAAATCAGATTTGTAAGTAGTGGAACCGAAGCTGCAATGAGCGCGATACGTCTTGCGCGAGGATATACTGGAAGAGATAAGATTATCAAATTCGAAGGTTGCTATCATGGTCACGTAGATAGCCTTTTAGTGAAAGCGGGCAGCGGATTGGCAACATTAGGAACTTCTAGTTCTGCAGGTATTCCAGAATCATATGTAAAGGAAACAATAGTGCTTCCTCTAAATGATAAAGAGGCATTAGACAAAGCACTTATTGAGTTTAAGAATCAAATTGCTGTAATCGCAATCGAACCGATTCCAGCCAACAATGGATTGCTGCTTCAAGAAGGTGATTTCTTGCGCTACCTCCGCGAGGTGTGCACGCGTGAAGGAATTGTTCTTTTGTTTGATGAAGTAATCTCTGGATTCCGCGTTGGATTTACAGGCGCTTCGGGTTACTACGGTATCAAGCCTGATGTGATTGCATTTGGAAAAATTATTGGTGGTGGAATGCCGGTTGGTGCTTACGCATCAAGTTCTGAAATCATGAGCAAGGTCGCTCCTGACGGACCTGTTTATCAAGCAGGCACTCTTTCAGGAAATCCTGTTGCTATGGCTGCTGGCATAGCACAATTGACAGAATGTTTGCGCCCTGGATTTTACGAAGAGCTCAAAGAAAAGACGGATTATTTTGTTACTGCAATT
The DNA here is from genome assembly GCA_044239235.1 of Flavobacteriales bacterium. Classification (GTDB taxonomy): domain Bacteria; phylum Bacteroidota; class Bacteroidia; order Flavobacteriales_D; family Sanyastnellaceae; genus JAIXWP01. Next base: position 2,402 of record JBIIBU010000063.1, on the reverse strand, counting down.
CTTTCTCATTCAAAAGAGAAAGGATACAAATTCAACATGTTTAATGTTGGTTCCATTTTTTGGGTTTCTTTTTCTGATAAAAAATCCATTCGCAGAATGGATGAAATAGATGGAGATGGGATGAAACTATTTGCACCATTTCACCATGCACTTTTAGAAAGAGGAGTTTACCTAGGACCAAGTGGATATGAAGTTGGATTTATATCTGCGGCGCATACGATGGCTGATATTGATTTTGCTATTGCTGCGTTCAAAGCATCATTGGATGAGGTGTTTAAAGGCTAGGAAAATCAATGCGTAAACAATAAAGCAAGAGTCAATGATGTATGTTGACCCTTTGCCATTCAGGATTTTAGAATGAATGAAAAGCATATAGACGGTCGCTCCAGAAAGAGCGACCGTTTCTTTTGTTATTCCATCAAAATAGAAAATTCCAAAAAGGATTAGAGTAACCATAGAAATTATCGCAACTCTAAATGTATATCTGATTCCAATTTTCACTGCGAATGAATTTTTATGCTCTTCTTCAGCAGAGTCTTTCAAATCATAGTATAAAGCAAGGATAAAAGTAAGTGTGAAAACAGACAGTGTGGAGAAGATTACCGAATGATCATTCGGTATGAATTCGAATTGATGCGCTGAGGCCAATAGAACAGTGTTTAATGTCCAGGCAAAGGCAATGGATATAGGTTTTAAAATGCCATTATTTCGCAATGAAACCCCATACGGAAGTTGGTACATAACACAAAGTAGAGAGGATATTCCTACTAATAAAATATGGATCATCGAAAACTTCCAAATCAAAAGCGCTGCAGCTCCTGCCATTGCGGGTAGATAGGATTTGACTGATTGTTTTCGTAGAAATAGGTATCCGCCAAAAGTGGATAGTAAACTAAACCCAATGATGTGATTTTGATTGGTAAAAAGCAAACACAAAAGTGCTGCGCACACTCCAAGATAAAGGGATGACGAGTATGCTTCCTGTTTCGTCATTTCGTGATGAAATAGACAGCGAGTCCCACGGCTGAGCCGATCATGCCACTACTAAATGCAGTGATAATTTTGCGAGTTCGTGCTGGTGGCTCATAACCATCAGCGTAAATATCATTGTATTTGTAGTTCTTATTACTCATTGTTTTTTCGCGAATCTTTACCTTGCCGAGAAGTTGCACAACCGTGTAAACAACCGGAGGTCCGACTGCTGTAAAGTATCCGTCTTTTCCTAAAAATGCAATGGTAGCGCACGAGACAAATCCGATGACTGCAATATGTCTTGCTTTGAAATTATTTCTGGAATCTGCTTGTCCAGCAAGGAATGCACGCATTTCACTTGCGTTGTATATGTCGCCAAAAGTGGTGTCTTGGGCGTAAACAATTACTTCGGTGCTATCTGATTTGGTATAGCTAAAAACTTCTCCTCGATTGGATGTCAGCTGTTTGATCTTACCGCTTCGTTTGGTTACGTCATAGACTACAACAAATCCCGTGTCTGCGACAATTTTACAATCCATTTCTTTTCCATTCATCAAAAGAATTTTGTCTTGAGCTAATGCCTGAGATAGAGGTAAAAGAAGAAAACTGATGAGAAAAAGTAAAACGCGCATAGTTTTTTTATTGGATTCCAAACCTACGAAAAAAGATGCAATACTTTTCTAGCGCACTGGCATAGCGAGTGCAGCAACAGAAACCCGAATTTTTTTATTGGTTGTTAATGCGATGACACATGATTCTATTGTAGCTCCCGTTGTGATTACATCATCGACAAGAAGAATGTGTTGTGAAGTGCTAAGTTCATCTTCGTTGATATCGAAAATATCACTCACATTTTGCCATCGTTCAACTCGAGATTTTTTGGTTTGTGTTTCGGTAAAGTGCTTTCGTGTTAGTGCCGTTTTTGTTGCGGGAACAGCCATGCTTTCGCTTACGCCTGAAGCAATTTCATAACTTTGATTGTATCCTCTGAGCTGTTCTTTTTTTGGATGTAATGGCACTGGTATGATGAGATCAACAGAATTCCAAGCATCTATTTTTTTTAGTTCTTGCCCCAAGAGAGTTCCTAGCAATTGACCAATTTCTTTATTTCCCTCATATTTCAATTCGTGCACAAGACGATGGGTTAATCCTTTTCTCGACATTCGTAAAAACGCTGTAGCCATTGCCACATCAGCTCTTCCCCAAAAGAGTTTTTCTAGTTTGTTTTCACGCAATTGATGAATTGACGCGCGTGGGAGCATCATAAGGCAATGCAAACACAATGCATTTTCAAAATGATGCAATTGATTTTGACAGCCTGCGCAATAGCGAGGAAAGAAGAGTTCAAAAATGTCGTTGTGAATACGTCGCATGAATTTCAGTTTATTCATGCAAAGCGAAGAAGAATAAATGGAATAACCTATTCAGGT